>DEGE01000005.1:25476-26113 GCA_002351365.1 Candidatus Saccharibacteria bacterium UBA2834 | reverse complement strand
GGTATGGGCGAGCTTCACTTGGATATTATTATCGATCGTCTCAAACGTGAGTTTAACGTCGAATGTAACACTGGTGAGCCACAAGTTGCCTACCGTGAAACCATCCGCGGCACTGCCGAAGCTCAAGGTAAGCACATCAAGCAGTCCGGTGGTCGCGGTCAGTATGGTGATGTTTGGGTCAAGTTCGAGCCAAACGAAGCTGGCAAGGGCTTTGAATTCGTCGATATGATTAAGGGTGGCGTTGTGCCTCTAGAATACCGCAAGCCAGTCATGGAAGGTATTAAGGAAACCCTCGAAGGTGGCGTTATTGCTGGTTACCCAGTGCTCGATGTTAAGGCCACTCTCTATGATGGTTCTTATCACGATGTCGACTCTAGCGAACTAGCCTTCCACCTTGCTGGTGTACTCGCTACTCGCGAAGGTATCAAGAAAGCCAAACCAGTTCTTCTTGAGCCAGTCATGAAGATAGAAATCACCACTCCAGAAGACTTCATGGGTGATGTAATCGGCGATTTGAACTCTCGCCGTGGCCGCATCGAATCGATGGAAGATCGCGAAAACGGTGTTAAGGTAATCACCGGCTTCGTGCCACTCGCAAACATGTTTGGTTATACATCGGATCTCCGTGGTATGTCTC
>DEGE01000005.1:25135-25429 GCA_002351365.1 Candidatus Saccharibacteria bacterium UBA2834 | reverse complement strand
TTCCACCGAACATCGCTGCCGAGATTATCGAAAAGCGCAACTCTAAATAGCTGCACTAAGAAAGACCTCCGCGAGGGGGTCTTTTTGATGAAATAAAAATGGCCCGGAAACCGGGCCTAAGGTTCACTAGATTCCCAACAAATCATTCCGGATCACAACCTTTTCGCTTTTCAGCAGCTCGGGATCATATTCAGGATTTTCCATGAAAGGCAAATACGCTTCCTGGCCGTTCTTGAAGTAGTCAAAAACAGCGTCAGGCTTGATCGTAATCTCTTTACCATATTCACGCTGGAG
>DEGE01000005.1:24728-25077 GCA_002351365.1 Candidatus Saccharibacteria bacterium UBA2834 | reverse complement strand
AATAGTGACCCGCATACCAAATGTACGATAGGTTTTGGGCGGAATGAAGAGGGAGCAGATGAATTCAGTGACGCTCATGTGGCGCCTCCTTTCTATAGGCTAGAATTCGTTGCAAAATAGCTAGTATAGATATTATACTACTAGTGCTTTAAAAAGTCAAGTTTTAACACTTTTTATATCTTGCAACAAGGCGCAAAATCGTATAAAATAATCTCATATAGCTTTGGGCTGGTTAATATTAGTGCCCAAAATTTTAAACATAATAAGGAGAAATACCAAACATGGCAAATTTCGACCGTAGTAAGCCACATGTCAACGTCGGTACAATGGGTCACGTCGACCACGGTAA
>DEGE01000005.1:24140-24539 GCA_002351365.1 Candidatus Saccharibacteria bacterium UBA2834 | reverse complement strand
GGCCACGCCGACTATATCAAGAACATGATTACCGGTGCTGCTCAGATCGATGGCGCTATCCTCGTCGTCGCTGCAAACGATGGTCCACTTCCACAGACTCGTGAACACGTCCTCTTGGCCCACCAGGTGAACGTGCCAAAGATCATCGTCTTCCTCAACAAGATGGACCTCGCTGATCCAGAACTCGTTGAGCTCGTCGAAGAAGATGTTCGCGACCTTCTCGAAAAGAACGGTTTCGATCGCAACTGCCCAATCATCAAGGGTTCTGCCACCAAGGCTCTCGAGGGTGATCCTGAAAACGAACAAGCTATCATGGATCTTCTCAAGGCTATGGACGAATACTTTGAGGTTCCACAACGCGATCTCGACAAGCCATTCTTGATGCCAATCGAAGACGTC
>DEGE01000005.1:23649-23836 GCA_002351365.1 Candidatus Saccharibacteria bacterium UBA2834 | reverse complement strand
GCCACACACCATTCCAGAATGGTTACAAGCCACAATTCTACTTCCGCACCACGGATGTTACTGGTGAAGTCGAGCTCGAAAAAGCTGACCAAATCGTCATGCCTGGCGATACCGTCACCTTCAAGGTTAAGCTCAACGCCCCAATCGCTATGAACGACAATGACCGCTTCGCTATCCGCGAAGGTGG
>DEGE01000005.1:22865-23618 GCA_002351365.1 Candidatus Saccharibacteria bacterium UBA2834 | reverse complement strand
GTCGGTTCTGGCGTCGTTACCAAGATCATCAAATAATTGATATCTTAAAAAACGAAATATCTCCTCGTAAACGGGGAGATATTTTTAGGCTTAATCCTACTATTGCAAAAAGCAAAATCTGTGATATAATATAAATGTAGTCGTCAATCCACGACATTTTTCGTGTCCGACACTACATATCGCACATTTACATCTGGATCTAGTAAGAATGGGAGGGATTCTAATGATCAAAGAAACAAACGCAAATCATTTGTGGCTGGCAGTAATTGCCGGCGGCCAGGGAACCAGACTGTTCCCGCTCAGCAACGAGCATTGTCCGAAGCAATTCTGTCAGCTCGACAACGAAAACACCTTTATTCAGGCAACCGTCAAGCGGTTCTACGATATTGGTGTAAAGTCAAACCATGTTGTCGTCATTACGACCACTGACCGCCAAACCGAACTCGCTACCAAGCAGCTGACGCCGCTGGGCGTCATTTCGCCGAATATCTATCAAATTTCGGGCAGCTACGGCTATGCGGGCGCGATGATTAAGGCGGCCAAGTTTATCAGCGAGCAGGACTCCGAGGCTATTATCATTAACACGCCGAGCGACCAGTTCATAAGTCGCGACGAAGGTTTTGATAGCTTCGTTGACAGCATGAAGCTGGCAATCCGCACCGCTGATAGTGGTCTGCCAACTATAGTAGGCGTCAAAATTCGGGATCTGGTTACATTCATCGGCTGCGGACATGCAGTATACGACGATCAATC
>DEGE01000005.1:16830-22833 GCA_002351365.1 Candidatus Saccharibacteria bacterium UBA2834 | reverse complement strand
GCATAAGCTTCGTTGAAAAACCCGACGAAAAAACCGCCAAAAAGATGATGCGCGCCGACAATAGCGTCTGCAACACCGGCATCAATGTCTGGGCGGCCACCACCTTGCTTGAAGCAACACAAGGCTTTAATATCGAGAAAGATACACTAAACACCGACGACTTGATGTCCGTTCTCGGAGAATTGCGCGTTGCCATCGGCGAATTTGACTGGCATGACTGCGGGACATTAAAGTCCTTGTGGGAAGTCAGCAGGAAAACACCGAATCATCACAACGCTAGCCTCGGCAAGGGCTATGTTGACCGCACCGACTGTCTCGGGTCGATGTTTATCGCCCCTGAAGGTGTTGAGATCTATGCCACCGATATCGAAGACGGATCGGTAGTTGTCAGCGAAATTGACGGACTCATGTATGTGGCCTGCGTCGCACATGAAGAATGTCAGCTGGTCCGCCAGCTCGTTGATCACTATCAGAGCAATAAGCGCATCCTGTCAAACGATTATTCAATCAAAGCCCGCAACTGTATCGTCGAGAGAACCAACTTCTCCGACCAGATTCGCGTAAGCTTTGTTGGCATGGATTACATCTCCATCAGCGCTATAAAGACCCGCAACGGAGTCATCCAGGTAACAGTTTCAAAGCGTGCCGAAAACGGCAAAGTTTGATCAAAAACAGATTCAGAGAAGTCCTCGGCAAAACAGCCGGGGACTTTTTCATGATAAAATTTAAGCATATGCTACTAGAACTATGATGATAATAGCAACTATCTTATGCATCGCAGCAATGATAGCAAATTGATGCTTACCAATTGACGAAAATTAGAAAAATTGGTATAACATATACACAAATTAATAATAGTTTTGCAAAAACTCATAGACGCCACGTCTAGTCGGCATCTGAGATTATGCAAAAAGCAGAAAGGAAATAAATGGCAGAAGGCCTCAAAATTCGTATCCGCCTCAAGGCTTACGATCACCGTCTTATCGACCAGAGCGCAAAGCAAATCGTCGATACTGCAATCCGCACCGGTGCAAAGGTAAGTGGTCCAGTACCGCTTCCAACCAAGCGTTCAACTTTCACGGTCGTAAAAAGCCCACACGTCTACAAGACCGGTGGTGAAGCTTTTGAAATGAAAGTCCACAAACGCCTCATCGATGTCATCGATGCTACTCCAAAGACCATCGATGCACTTCAGAACTTGTCATTGCCAGCTGGCGTTGACGCTGAAATCAAGATGTAATTATCGACACATCGCATAAGCTACTCCGACAGGGGTAGCTTTTTGTTGGTTTTATACAAAAATACTGAGGAGCATCGGCAGACGCGTCGTTTTTTTAATTATTTGGATTTTCGTACGTAAGAATCTCGGTTTCTGGCCAAGTATAAGTCTTATATCCACGTTCGCGGGCATGGGCAGAGTTTTTATGTAGTTCCGCCATATCAACTGAAACGCCATGTTCTTTCGAGAAGCTAACTTCGCCGACATCCCATCTCGCATCAGTTAGCGCCGCCAGAGCACCCATATGCTCGAGCTGTTCGTCGAAGCTTAAATCAGAATCAACGCACCTACCATCAATAAAAGTCGGCGCACCTTCTTCGACGGAGCTACGATAAGGATGAAAACTTATTTTATCAATTAGATTTTTATTTCCGCCACTCTCCGAAAGAACGCCTTCAATTACGGTCCTAAGATAGCCTTCATCAAACATCGCCGTGCCTGCTATCGCTATTTCGACATTTGGAAACTGCTGCTTTATGGCGCTCGCCACCAAAGTATACATATGCGCATATTTGACCGGATCTGCATGGTCAGCAAAGTCTACCTTATCGAACATCAGAGAGCCGTCCTGGTTTTGAGTATGCCGGTCTACATTAGTCTCGTTACCTAGTTCGATGCAGATACCAGCACCGCCAGACGCTTCGAGCCCAAGCTGATTCAAGAAGCTAATACACATTTCAGAATAAGCCTGTATTTCTTCTGGAGCCTCTGGGATGTTACCGCGACGCTCTTCGGTGTAGCTATTTAAAACAATCGACAGCTCGCCTGGGTTTTCGCCGGAATTAGCCTTTCTGTAAAGAGCTTCAATCTGTTCCATCGCAATTGGATCAAAGACATATCTTGTTCCATTCTCGGTATCCTTACGACAATTTTCCATCGCAAAAGGTGAATTAGGCGGAAAAGGATGAACTCTGAAACTCGTACCATCGGGTAGTGATTCGATTTCCGCGCGGAAGTTCTCAGCTTTTTGCGCCTCCCTTACTTCTGCTTGTTTCATTAACTCCGGAATGTCTTCTGCCTTGATTTTCTTGCCCTCGTCACGTTCTTCATTTAACTTATCAGCAATAATTTCGTACGGATCAAACGGCACCTCTGCTTCTTCGGCACTTTTTACAACACCGTTAGCCCAAGCAAGTTGCTGCATTACGGTAGGATCAACCAAGCGCTGGTTAGTAATATTTAGCCCAACATTTTCAGGGTTATCTAAGACTTCCTGCTTCTCAACCGCGTCAATCATAGCAAAGTCTATCTCTTCGTGGCTATAGCGAAGCTCTTCTTCTTGAGACTCATGATTACGCAATCGTTCGCTCATGCATAAATTATAGCAAAAGAGGCAATATATATCTTAAAAATGTTTGACAATTAGAGGTAAGTTGTGGTAAAATTAGTCCCGTATATTAAAAGTAACGTCACATTGGCGCAAGAGTTAGGTCCAGCAGAGAGATGGATACCGCTCATAAGCCAAGTGATTTTAATGGGAAAGGACGCCCAAAGATGAAAATCATCCTCGGCACCAAGATTGGTATGACCCAGATCATCGGTGAAGATGGCGTAGTTACCCCTGTAACTATCCTTCAAGCCGGCCCATGCACGGTGACTCAGACTAAGTCTGTCGAAACCGACGGATATAGCGCTGTGCAATTGGCATTTGGTCAGGGTAAGAATCTGAGCAAGGCCGTGTCCGGACACGTCAAAAAAGCCGGAAAAGATATTAACCCTAAGTACATTCGTGAATTCCGCGTCGAAGAAATCCCTGCAGATTTAAGCCTCGGTAGCGAGCTTACTGTCAGCGAATTCGCTCTCGGCGACAAAGTCCAAGTTACTGGCACCAGCAAGGGTAAAGGTTTCGCTGGCACCGTCAAGCGTCATAACTTCCAAGAATCCCGCAATACGCACGGTTTCAAGGGAGATATTCGCAAAGTCGGTTCTATCGGCTCCATGTATCCACAAAAAGTCTTCAAGGGCAAGAAGATGGCTGGCCGTATGGGCCACGATCGCGTCACTGTCAAGAACCTCACGGTTTCCTACATTGATGCAGAACACAACCTTATTGGCCTCAAAGGCGCAGTGCCTGGTCCAAACAAAGGTCTCGTAATGGTCGAGGGAAAGGAGTAATATGGCAGAAGCAAAATTGAATAAAGATATCTTCGGCCTCTCCGTCGATAATCACGAATTAGTTAAATTAGCTTACGATGCGTATCTCGCAAACTCCCGTAGCTCACACGCGAAGACTCTCAAACGCGGTGAAGTTCGTGGTGGTGGCAAGAAACCATGGAAGCAAAAAGGTACTGGTCGTGCACGTTTCGGTTCGACTCGTAACCCAATTTGGCGCCACGGTGGCGTAGCCTTCGGTCGTACTGGCGAAGAAAACTTCACCAAGAAAATCAGCAAGGCCGCAAAACTTCAAGCCGTTCGCCAAGCACTATCTATGCAGAATGCCGACAAGGCAATCAGCACAATTGCAAAATTTGACGCCAAGAGCGGCAAAACTAAAGATGCGATCAAAGAACTCAAGATTGAGTCCAGCAAGAATTACCTCGTTGTAGTTCCAGAAAAAACCGAAAGCATCCTACGTGCAACCAATAATATTGCCAATGTTAAGGTAGTTCGCCCAACTTAANNTTCTCAATGCTGACCAAATCATCATTGTCGAATCCGCTCTCGCAGCAATCGAAAACTGGCTCATCGGAAAGGAGAATGCATAATGTTAATTCGTCCGATTCAAACCGAGAAAGCCTATCGCGAACAAACCAAGCGCGGCTACATGTTCATCGTTCCAAGCGATGCCAGCAAGCAAGCCGTCGCCAAGCAGGTTAGCGAACAATTTGGCGTAACCGTCACTTCGGTCCGCATTACTATCCGCAAAGGCAAAGCTACTAAATATAGCAAAGGCAAACATGCCTATCCTGGTACCACTTATCGCCAAGATAAGAAAATCGCCTTCGTTACTCTTAAAGACGGCGATTCAATCAAAATCTTCGACGAAGAACCAGTAGAAGAAGAAAAAACCGACAAGAAATCCGACAAGGGAGGAGATAAATAATGAGTATTAAAGCTTATCGCCCAACCACGCCGGCTCAACGTCAAAAAACCACCCAAGATTTTGACATGATTACTACCCGTAAGCCACTCAAAAGCTTGGTAAAAAGCAAGAAACAACAAGCCGGTAAGAATAACTCCGGTCGCATTACGGTCCGCCATCGTGGCGGTGGCGTCAAACGTCATTATCGTATCTTGACTCATAATCTCCCAGCCGGGCTCAAACTCCGCGTCGAGGAAATCGAATACGATCCAAACCGCAGTGCACGTATTGCTCGTGTTAAAGATCAAAATGGCGTTTATTACTATGTAACCGCCGACACCAACATGCACAAAGGCTTCGAATTCCAAACCGGAGAAGAAGCTCCAATCGAGACCAGCAACCGCTTAACTCTCGAGCAGATTCCAGTTGGTACGCAAATTTACGCAATCGAACTTACCCCAGGCAAGGGCGCACAGGCCGTCCGTGCAGCTGGCGCATCCGCTCAGCTTATGGCAAAAGAAAATGGCTATGCCACGATTCGCATGCCATCCGGCGAAGTTCGCAAAGTATTAACTAGCTGCAGCGCCAACATCGGCGTAGTCGGCAACGTTCAGCACCAAAACATCAAGATCGGCTCAGCTGGTCGCAAGCGCCGCAAAGGCATTCGCCCAACTGTCCGTGGTGTCGTGATGAACGCTACAGATCACCCACACGGTGGTGGTGACGGTGGTCGTCACGGTTCCGGTAAGGCTCCACGCACACCATGGGGTCAACTCACTTTGGGTTACCGCACCCGTCATAACAAGAAAACTAACAAGATGATTGTCCGCAGTCGTCATGAAGGAAAGAGGAAATAGTCTATGTCTAGATCTCTAAAGAAAGGGCCTTTTGTGGACTACAAGCTTCAGAAGAAAATTGAAGCTCTTTCCGCTGAAGACCGTACTATTGTCAAAACCTGGGCACGTCAATCGACTATCAGCCCAGAGATGGTTGGCCGCACCATCGCCGTCCATAATGGCCGCGTTCATGTTCCGGTATTCGTAACCGAAAACATGGTTGGTCACAAACTCGGCGAATTCGCGCCAACTCGTAAATTTAAGCGCCATGGCGGCAAGAAAGCTGCCGAAGCCGCAGCAAAGAAGGGGGCATAATCCATGGCTACTAAATCTGCACACGCATATATTAAGGGTATCGACGTACAGCCACGCAAGACTAACATTGTTGCTAGCCTTGTCCGTGACCGCTATGTCGCCGACGCCGTCGTGATTCTTGAGAATACACCACGCCGCGCCGCAAAGCCTGTAATGAAGGCAATTCAATCCGCCACCGCCAATCTAATGCAAAGTGGTAGCATCGATACGAAAACCATCGCAATTAACCGCATCACGGTTACTGCCGGTACTCGCATGCGCCGCTACGTACCAGCTAGCCGCGGTCGCGCATTGCCTTATGAAAAGATTTCGTCCAACATCTTTGTTGAGGTCGTAGGCGAAGAAAAAGCCAAAAAAGCTGCAGCAAAAGCTGATGACGCAAAGAAGGCTGATAAGAAAGAAAAGGAGAGCAAGTAATGGGTCAAAAAGTAAGTCCTATTAGCTACCGCCTCCAGGTCAATAAGAACTGGAGCAGCAAGTGGTTTGCTCGCAAAGCTGATTATCGCAAATGGCTTATCGAAGACACTAAAATCCGCGAAGTAATCGAGGAT
>DEGE01000005.1:16469-16799 GCA_002351365.1 Candidatus Saccharibacteria bacterium UBA2834 | reverse complement strand
CGCATCAGCATCGAGCGCAGCCCAAATCTTACTACCATCACTATCCGCACCGCTAAAGCAGGTGCCGTGATCGGTAAGCAAGGCGCCGGTATCAACGAGCTCAAGAAACAGCTCGAGCAAGTTACCGACAGCCCACTTCGCATCAATGTCGAAGAAGTAAAGAAACCAGAACTCAGCGCCAAGCTCGTTGCCGAAAACATCGGTTTCCAACTTGGTAAGCGTATGAACTTCCGCCGTGCCGTTAAAATGGCTCTCGCATCCACTATGAATGCTGGTGCTAAAGGTATCCGCGTCGAAGTATCTGGTCGTTTGAACGGCGCTGAAATGTCC
>DEGE01000005.1:16034-16374 GCA_002351365.1 Candidatus Saccharibacteria bacterium UBA2834 | reverse complement strand
GTTAAAGTTTGGATCTATAAGGGGGAGAAATAATTATGGCACTTAGTCAACCACGCAAGGAAGCCCACCGCAAAGTTCGCAAGGGCAAAAATACCGGTAAAGCCTCCCGCTGCAACACTGTAGCATTTGGCGATTTCGGCCTAATGAGTCTCGATAACGAGCGCATTAACGGCCGCCAAATCGAGGCCGCCCGTCAAGCCATTACACGTTACGTTAAACGTGGTGGTAAAATCTGGATCCGCATCTTCCCACACATCCCAGTCACCAAGAAGCCTCTTGATGTCAAGATGGGTAGCGGCAAGGGCGAACCAGCATATCACGTTGCTAAGGTGAAAGCTGG
>DEGE01000005.1:14001-16009 GCA_002351365.1 Candidatus Saccharibacteria bacterium UBA2834 | reverse complement strand
GAAGAACAAGCTCGCGAAGCACTTCGCCTCGCTAGCCACAAGCTTCCAGTTCGCTGCAAAATCGTAAAGAAAGACGAGGAGAAGTAAGATGGCAATCAAGAAAGACAAGAAAGCCGCGAAAGAAGCTGAGGTAATCAGCAATCTTCCACTCGAAGAACAACTCCAGAAAAAGCAGGAAGAACTTCTCGTCGCACAACAAGGTCTCGGTACTGTTTTGCAGAACCCACACCGCATCAAAGCGATCAAGAAAGAAATCGCTCGCATTATGACAAAGATTAACGCCACGGAAGGAGATAACTAATGGCACGCACACTGACTGGAGTAGTGTCTTCCGACAAGCGTGACAAGACCATCACGGTCATGATCACCTCTCGTGAAACGCATCCAATCTACAAAAAGCAGTTCAAAATCACTCGTAAGTACACTGCTCACGATGAAAAGAACGAAGCACACGAAGGCGACACGGTAATGATTGCCGAAACTCGCCCAATCAGCAAAACCAAAACTTGGACTCTCGTTAAAGTTATCGAGAAGAGCCATGGTAAGGTAGAACTCAAAGACGAAGTCACCCAGGTCGAAGAGACTTCAGAAGAAGGGGAGGAATAATAAATGATTCAACAAGAAACACGTTTGAAAGTTGCCGACAATAGCGGCGCCAAGGAACTTGGTGTTATCCGCGTACTCGGTGGCACGCGTGCTCGCTACGCTCATGTTGGCGATATTGTCACCTGCAGCGTTAAAGAAGCATCGCCAACTGGCAACGTCAAGAAAAAAGCCGTTGTCCGTGCCGTCATCGTACGTACTCGCGCTACCATTCGCCGTCCTGATGGATCAACCATTCGTTTCGACGATAACGCAGCCGTGCTCGTTAACGACGATAAAACCCCTAAAGGTACCCGCGTTTTCGGTCCAGTTCCACGCGAACTTCGCGACCTCGGATACAGCAAAATTATCAGCTTAGCTCCGGAGGTACTATAATGGGTGTTCGTATTAAAACCGGTGATACCGTAAAAATCATTTCCGGTGCCGACAAAGGCAAAACCGGCAAAGTAACTAAAGTATTGCCAGCAGAAAACAAAGTCTTCATTGAAGGCATCGGTAACCGCGAACGCCACATGCGTCCAAACATGTATCGCCGCGGCGGCAAGAAAGAAATCCAGGTCGGTATCGACGCTAGCAAAGTTGCTCTCGTTATCGATACGAAAGCCGGAACAACTAGCCGCATCGGTTATGCAAAGAATGACGAAGGCAAAACCGTTCGCGTCGCTCGTCAAGCAAATAACAGGGAGGTTAAGTAATGGCTGAAACTAAATATGAAGCTCGCTTAAAGACTCTCTACAACGAAAGTGTTGCAAAAGAACTCAAAGACGAGCTCAAACTCAACAACATTAACGAAGTACCAAAACTCGACAAAGTTATTGTATCTTCAGGCGTCGGCAAAAAACGCGAAGATAAGCGCTACACCGAAACCGTAGAACTTACTTTAACCAAGATTACTGGCCAAGCAGTCACAAGCCGCAAAGCCAAAAAGTCTATCGCTCAGTTCAAGATTCGTAAAGGCATGGGCGCCCCAGTTGGCTATCTAACCACACTTCGTGGCAACAAAGCCTATGAATTCACTGATCGTTTTATCAATATCGTCCTACCACACGTCCGTGACTTCCACGGCGTGTCTCGCAAATCTTTCGATGCTCAGGGCAACTACAGCATTGGTCTCAAGGATCAAACCGTCTTCCCAGAAATCAGCTTCGAAGATTCTGCCGTTATGCACGGTATTGAAATTACCTTCGTAATTAAAAATGGTTCAAAGGAAGGAAGTACTAAATTGTTAGAGAAGTTCGGTATGCCGTTCGAGAAGGAGAATAAATAATATGGCTAAGAAAAGTGCCGTCCTTCGCGACGAAAAACGACGTCAAATGCATGCTAAATATGCTGCAAAACGCGCAGAACTTAAGGCTGCCGGCGACCTTGAAGGTCTCCAAAAGCTTCCACGCAATGCAAGCCCAAC
>DEGE01000005.1:8544-13984 GCA_002351365.1 Candidatus Saccharibacteria bacterium UBA2834 | reverse complement strand
ATATGCGCCGCTTTGGTCTATCCCGCATTAATTTCCGCGAAAAAGCAAGCAAGGGCGAAATCCCTGGCGTAACAAAGAGTAGTTGGTAAGAGGAGAAAGGAGAGAAAATATGTCTATTCAAACAACTGACCCAGTAGCAGATTTGATCACCCGCATCCGCAACGCCATCGCCGTCGGCAAGACCGAGATCCGCGTTCCTACCAGCAAGCTCAAATTTGCGGTTGCAGATAAGCTGCAAAAGATCCACTACCTCGAAAAGGTAGAAATCGAAGAAGCTGAGCCACGCTCAATTCTTCACATTATTATCAACAACGAAGACGAAAACGCTCGCATTAATGAGATTACCAAGGTTTCCAAACCAGGTCGTCGCATCTATGCCGGCGTCAACGAAATTCCAAAGGTCAAATCTGGCCGCGGAACCGTCTTGATTTCAACCAGTAAGGGCATCATGACTGGCCAAGAAGCCGTCAAGAACAAGCTCGGTGGCGAAATCTTAATTCGCGTTTGGTAATAACGAAATAAAAAAATACCCCGTCATAGGGGTATTTTTTTGTTAATTAATGCCTGTATGCTATATTAAGCTTAAGAACTTTTTAGGAAAATTTAAGGAGCAAAAATGGCAAAAATTTGCCCAAAAAAGCGCGGATTCACTATCATTGAGGTAGTTCTAGTCTTAGCAATTGCTGGACTCATTTTTCTTATGGTGTTTATAGCGCTCCCTGCACTACAACGTAGCCAGCGCAATACTCAACGCAAACAAGACGTCGATCGCGTATATGCCGGCATTATCGAATACCAGAAGAACAACCGCAATCGCCCGCCTTGCAAAACCTATGGCTACGCCTACGGCTGTACATTCGATGAGAATTTCATCACCCGTTACGTAGACAATCTGTGTGAATTCGACAATTATGATACGACCATAAATTACAAAAACTGTGGCGAACAGTTTACGGATCCGGATGGCACAATCTACAGCATTTACGTCACAGAAAACGTTTATACAGGGCAAAAATCAAAGAAAAATGAAACAAGCCTAGCATCAGCCGCCATTTTCAAAACAAATAATGCCTACGCCGCAAGTGAAAACGATAAGCTCGATCACACCATATTTATAGCATTCGGCTTTGCATGCTCCGTTACGGAGGGAAAAATGTATTCGACGGCGAAATTAAATGATTTTATTGTGGCCAAAGAGCTTGAAGGCGGTGGCTGGTATTGCCATGGCAGTTATACGGGCACTGAGCAAACAGGGGTCGGATATTCGATGGACATTAAGCCAGATCTTGATAACCAACTCAGATAATAATGAGGCAGTAAAGGGCAGAAAAAGCCATAAAAAAGACCACCGGCAAAACCGGTGGCTTTTTGCGAAAAAGAACATTGACTTAGATTTCACGCGTACATGCATTGGCTGGACCCAGCGGGCATGGACGATCGCAATGGTAGTAGCCGAAGGTACACTTCGTCTTACCTTCAAGCTGACGCAATGCCTTATAGACTTCAACGTCACCATCAAGGATAGCGCCAGAGATGTAGCGCTCAAGCGTCTCTTTGGTCTGAAGGCAAATCTCCAACTGCGCCGCACCACACAGGCGCTCATGGCACTTAGAAATAAATGCTTCAAGCGTACCGCGCTCATTAATGCGCACAATCATGCCTTGCGGATAATTTTCCTTGAGCTTATTCATGTCGGCAAGATATTCGGCACGGGTATCCGCATCTCTAATAATTGGCGGCACGAAGAACTCGCAATCCGCCAAATCGGGCAGCAGCATCTCATACTTCAGGGAACGATGACGGTGCGCCTGCGCCATTTCAGCAAAACTGCCACTGTAGTTGACACTATAAACGTCGCCGAAATACTCACGACGCTCGCGATTGCCGAAAAGCGAAATCTTGCGCCCTTTATTGTCGCGAATCCTATCGTCGTTAAAGATTGAGCGGAATTGTTTAGCCGTTTCGATAAGATACGGGCGCAGGCGATCGTAGAACAAATCACCAACCGAAGAATTCTTCGCCAAATCCTCCATAAAGCCAATCAGGTAGTTGCCCTGGCGGAAGTCGACCGTATACTCCATGACTGTCGACGGCGTAAAGATCGAAATAAAGTATCTCGCGTTTTCTTTAGCCAGTTTATTGACGGTAGTTGCAGGAATCACCGGATAGCGCGCAGAAATCAGAGCAGTGAATTTCTCAATCCACTTTTCGTAAATTTCCCTCTCCAGGTCAGACGTAGTCATCGTCGTGTAGCGAGCAGACTTCTCGGAAGTATTATAGTCCTGCTCATTGTTGAGAATCATTGCGATAATTTTCGGGATGCCCTCAATCAGCAAATTGTAGCTCGGATGCCCAGAAACACTATGATGGCCTGAACCGGCAGTACCAGCAAACCTCCTTTCAGTTTTCTCGGCCGGCTCGGCGAGAATAGAGTCGAAGTCGTCCTTCATATAGCAAATGCCAGCCGCATGCCCCGCATGCAACTCCGCATCAGCCACGGGAAGAACGTAGCCGTCTTTCGTAGAAGCGATAACAGATACATTCATACTAAAACCTCCTGTCAAAAATGTGAATGTGCGAGCAAATGCTCTCAAAAAGTATGTAGCAAAACACGCCTCCATGCAAGCATAACAAAAAAGAGCCCCGCAACGCGGGGCAATAGCCATAGATTATTCGAGTTGCTCATCCTGAGCTTCAAGCTTCGCGGCAAAGTCTTTCATTGTCATCACGTCCGGATTGTCCATATAGTATTCGCGAATATACGAATCGACTACGGACTCATCCATAGCATTTTCCATGCCATCACGCATCAAACCTTGTCTCCAATACAACTTAGAAAAAACGTTAGGATCAAAATCTTCTTTACCGTCAGCTCGAGCCTTCTCGATGGTTTCTAATAGCTTTTGATGCTCGACTTTTTCTTGTTTGTCAATCGATGACAAAATGTCGGCAGAGAAATCAGGCATATCATTCATAGAACCACCCCCAGTCATCATTTCATGATTAATCATAATTCCTCCTTTACATTATACCATAATTTAAGCAAAAAATCAATATACGTCATGCCGCCACCTCACTTTCGGCTGGCGCAATCTTCTTCTTGCCGCACCGCACATCGAGGGCGTCAGCTAGCGTAAGACCCTTAAATTGCTCGAGCGTTGCACGAGTAGAGGCCGCATACCGCATCGATTTTTCATCGCTTTCGTCAAAATATTTCCCAATAAAAGTATCAATATATTCATCAGTAATTACCGTGCCTCCAACTTCATCAATTTCCGCTTCAGTTGCCTCTTTTGAGCTAACCGCTTGCATAACTAATTCTCGTTCTTCAAGACTAGTAACTCTCTTAGGGCGTCCACTTTCCGCCGAGAAGACAGTCTCTTGCTTTTTAGTTGTAGGGTTAAACACCACTAACTCATAAGATCGAATTGGGCATTTGTCGCCAGAAATACAGGCGGTTTTTAATAATTTAGCACGTTCATTCCGGATATTCCTAAACGAGTAAGCAACATTTTCGAAAGGAATTTGAGGATCATCGCCTTCGGCCGTGCGACATAAAACACGCACCGCTGAAAGCTCAAATGGCACATCGACATCAATCACACGCATATCGCGTTCAGTTGACTCTGCATCACTAATAACGTCTACGATATCCTGATGTTTACACATTAATTTATCAATCACCATGGAATAACCTTCGCCTGAATCCCTGGCGGCCATAGCGCGTTCGTGCACGGCCCGAGTTAAGCGACGATTCAAAACGCACGCTTCTTGATGAACCTGAGTGTGGCTAATTTGAGAAACTTCACCCTCAGCGAGGCCATCATTGCGTAAAGGAATCTTCATTAAATCAGCCGACAGAGCACCAGTGGGTTGGCCATCTTCGTCGAGTACACCAGGAAAACGATCTCCGGTGCGTAATGCTGTAGTTTTTCCCGCGCCACAAGTGCCACGAAGCACATAGATTGTAGCAGGGTCACCGCGCTCACGCTCTTTAGCTCGCAGGCGACGCGACATACTATCACAAGATTCGAGCCTCTCGGCAACAGCCCGCTCGTGTAACTCGCGCCGATAAGCTGGCCAGTTCTCAGGATTATCCATCTGGGCCTGAACCACATCCCATTCACTATCAGATAAGCCAGTTGTGCGCTCTGGCGGATTACGCATTAATACCTTAAAAGATTCTTGGGGGGGTTTCCCTTAGAACACGTCGAGCTTCCTCTTCGGGCAGAAACTCAAATGGAACTTCGGCCAACTCAGAACTTTCGGCAGCCAAAGCGGCGAGCTGATCCCACTCAGATGGCGTGCTAGTAGAATTATTTAATTCATGATTCATTTATTACCTCTTCATCTATTGTAACAAGACGTAATTCTTGCAAAAGTTTATCAGATATGGTAAAATGGCAAAGATATTATTAACAAGAGGAACGCAATGAGTCGTATCGGAAAACTACCTGTAGAGATTCCTGCGGGCGTGACAATTACGGTCGGCGACAAAGAAATCACCGTCGCTGGTCCAAAAGGCACGCTTCAGGTTCCTGTTCAGGAAAATACCACGACGAAAGTCGAGGGTAACCAAATCATCGTGACGCGTAGCGACGATGAGCCAAAATCAAAAGCTTGGCACGGTTTGCAACGCGCACTACTTAACAACGCCGTCACTGGCGTAACTAAAGGATTCACGAAGCAACTCGAAATCAACGGTGTTGGTTTTCGTCTTTCTGGTGGTCCAAAAGAAATCGAAATGGCGCTCGGTTTTTCTCACCCGGTCAAATACAAAGCCCCAGATGGCATTGAATTAAAGACTGATAAGATGACAATTACCGTCAGCGGCATCGATAAGCAAATGGTTGGCCAAGTCGCCGCCGAGATTCGCGCACTCAAGAAGCCAGAACCATACAAGGGTAAAGGCATCAAGTACGTAGATGAACATATTATCCGTAAAGCCGGTAAGGCAGGGAAGAAATAATCATGAAAGCAGAATATAGAGCGAATCGCACTCGTGCAAAGATTCACGGCACTGCTGAACGCCCACGCCTTAGCGTAAATATCAGCAACATGCACGTTACCGCTCAAATCATCGATGATGACAAGGGCGCAACGCTCGCCTATGCCACTACTGTTGGTAGCAAGCAAAAAGGCAGCAAAACCGAACTCGCCGCCTACATTGGCACCGAGATCGCCAAGAAAGCAAAGAAGGCCAAAATCAAGACCGTCGTCTTCGATCGTGGCGCTCACCTTTATGCCGGTCGCCTTAGCGCACTAGCTGATGCAGCCCGCAAGGAAGGATTGGAGTTCTAATATGGATAAGAAACAACCTAAAGTTATCAATAAGTCCGGCACCACTCGTCTAACCGACGAAGCAGCCGCCGCACGCGAAGCTAAGGCACAGAATGAATTCCGTGGTCGCCGCCGCGATAACCGCCGTGGTCGCCGCGCC
>DEGE01000005.1:376-8431 GCA_002351365.1 Candidatus Saccharibacteria bacterium UBA2834 | reverse complement strand
CCATGGCTAAGGGCAACGACGTCACAACCGCCGTTCAAAAAGCCGAACGCCGCGCAAAGAAAAATATGATTACTATCAATCTCAATGGCGAAACTATCTGCCACGAGGTTGAAACTAAGGTCACTGGCGCACATGTTCTCATGAAGCCAGCTGCCCCAGGTACCGGTATTATCGCCGGTGNNAATCATCGGCCTAACTGGTATTAAGAACCTAATCAGTAAATCGCTTGGTTCTACCAACAAGGCAAACATCGCTTACGCCGTAATCGAAGGCCTTCGCCAACAAGTTCCACACGAACAATGGCATGGCGCCAAAAAAGCCGCTCCAAAAGCAGAAAAAGCTGCCGCCAAGGAGGACAAATAAATGAAATACAACGAACTAGAAGTCAATAAGAACCAGTCAGCCAAACGCGTCGGTCGCGGCATCTCTGCCGGCCAAGGCAAAACGGCTGGTCGTGGTACCAAGGGTCAAAAGTCCCGCACTGGTCATCACAAACTTCCTGCAGGCTTCATGGGTGGTCAGCGCGCTATCATGCAAGCTATTCCGAAGCTCAAAGGTTTCAAATCTATTCACGACAAAGCCCAGGTTGTCTATACAGACAATTTGAACGAGCTTAAAGGTAAGGTTGATAACTTCGTGCTTGCTGATGCAAATCTAATCGCTAACCCATACGCCAAGGTAAAAGTTATTACCCGTGGTGAGCTTAGCGCTAAGATCGAGCTCGAAACTCAATTCGCCAGCAAGAGCGCAGTTGAGGCTATCAAAAAAGCCGGCGGTACTTTCAAAAAAGTCACCGTTCCAGCTCGCAAAAAGCAAAGCAAAGAAGCTTAAGCATGGCTCAATAGAAATATCTCCTCGCAAGGGGAGATATTTTTGTATAATATATACCATCCATAATATTTCACAGATTAGTTGTTTTATGGTAGAATCAAAAGAGTAAATAAGAGGTATCATGAATTTTAAGACGATTTTTAAGTCTTTCAAGAATAAGGAGATGCGCAAGCGTATTTTTGCAGTTGTCGGCATTCTGATTGTCTACCGCATTCTTGCCCACGTTCCAGTTCCACTTGGAGACGCAACCACATTCAAACAAGCAGTCGACAGTTTAATTACAAGCACCGATCTTGGCGGCTTTATTAACCTTATTTCTGGTGGTGGCTTAACGAACTTCTCAATTATCCTCGTTGGCCTTTCCCCATACATTACCTCATCTATCGTTATGCAGCTCCTCACAAAAGCTATTCCGCGCATGGAAGAGTTAAATAATGACGGCGAAACTGGTCGCCGTAAGATAGCTCAGTGGACTCGCATCCTAACCGTACCTCTTGCAATTATGCAATCTTTTGCTTATGTATATATTCTTTTCCAACAAGCATCAACCTATACAGCCTCGCTAACACTTACGCGTTACGACTGGGCCGTGGCCGTTACCGCAATGACCGCAGGCTCAATCCTTCTCATGTGGCTCGGTGAGCTCATAACAGAACAGGGCATTGGTAATGGTATTTCAACAGTAATTCTTTGTAGTATTGTATCTGGCCTACCATCAATGTTGGCCGTCATGGGCGAACAACTCTTCAATACCGAATATGGATCCACGAATCTCTTCGGATGGCTCACCATCCCGGTTGACCCAACCTGGCTATTAATTATTCTCGGCCTAGCAATTGGTTTAATAATCGTCCTATACTTCATCGTCAAAATCAACGAAGCACAGCGGGTTATCACAATCAACTATGCCAAACGTGTTCGCGGCAATAGCGCCTACGGCGGCATTAAGTCAATCATGCCAATTAAGCTCATCGCCGCAGGTGTAGTACCGGTAATCTTCGCCGTAGCATTCCTATCATTACCAGCCTTCGTCGGCCAGCTCATTCAAAAGAACGATTCTAGTAGTCAGATCGCGGCCAATCTCGTAAAATGGTTCTCGGCGCCAAGCGCCAGCAACTTCACGGGGCTCACTTGGGAAAGCTTTATTTATCCAGTACTCTACTTCTTGCTAGTAGTAATGTTTACCTACTTCTATACCAGCATCATCTTCAACTCGCAAGAGATTGCCGAAAACCTACAGAAGCAAGGTGGCTTCATTGAGGGTGTGCGTCCAGGTCGCGAAACCGAAAAGTATTTCAACCGCACCGTTAATCGCCTTAATCTCTTTGGCGCATTAGCACTTGGCCTAATCGCTATGCTGCCGTACATTGCAGACTACATCTTCATCATGACTACAGGTAAGCCACTAGGTCTATCCATCTCAGGTACTGGGCTTCTCATTATCGTTACTGTAGCAATCGAAAACCTACGCCAGATTAATTCCCGCGCGTTAATGGTAACTTACGACGATTATCAAGAATGAGTCTAAAAATCAGCAAGACAACTAGCAATATACTAAAAATCGCCGGGTGGATAGTTGTAATAATCCTTGTGATTTTGATGGGAAAAGTATATTTCTGGGAAAAACAGTATTACGCCAATAAAACCAAAGAACCGCGCTCCACGGCACCAGCAGTAATTACAGAAATTGCCAGCGCAATTAACCCATCAGAAATAAAACCTAGCAAGGAAGACGTCGAGGCACACCAAGTCGCCGCCGATGAGCCACGATATTTATCGATTCCGCGCCTAGAACTAGAAAACGCAATCGTGAATGGCACTAGCGTAAACGTCCATGTTCTGCAGGTACCAGACAATATCTATGAAGTCGCCTGGTATTCAGGATCCTCACGGCCAGGCACTGGTGGATACATTATAATATCCGGACTCGATTCGGGTGCTTCCGGTAAAGCGGGCGCTTTCGCCAATCTCGATAGCCTAGAGTCGGGCAACGAGATTAAACTTACTACCGGATCAGGCGAAGAATATGTCTATGAGGTAAAGACGGTCAGCATCGTAGACAACAGCGATGCTGAACAAGAATTAATTGACGTTCAAAAACAGATCGACGGCAAAGAAACCCTGGTATTAATCACGAATCTCAAGACAGACGGCAGTGCAAAATACAATTCAATCGCCATGGTTCAAGCCACAATCAAAAAATAAAAAATCCCCATAAAATATATTTACTTTTAGGGGATTTTTTGGTATAATACCAAGGTAATTTATGGCTAGTCAAAAGAAATCGACAAGAGGTGTCAAGTCGAAGCGTCGTTCTGATGCTTCAAACGACAATAAACCAAAAAAGGAAGTTATTAAACTTACCGGTAAAGTTGTTGAGGCCCTTCCGGGCACGATGTTTCGTGTCGAACTAGAGAATGGCCATAATATCATCGCTCACATGTCGGGTAAAATGCGTAAGAACTATATCCGTCTCGTGCCGGGCGATAAGGTGGATGTTGAGCTAACCCCATACGATCTCACGAAGGGGCGCATCAGCTACCGCCAAAAAGATTAATTTTAATCGAAAGCGAGAGAATTCCCACTCGCGGTTATTTTATATAACAGCGAAGGGGTAAAACGATGCTTTCAAGAAAGGACATTTTCAATACATGAAAGTTCGTGCCAGTGTAAAGAAAATTAGCCCTGACGATATCATTGTGCGTCGCAAAGGCGTGCTTCGTATCATCAACAAGAAAAAACCTAAGAATAAGCAAAGGCAGGGTTAAGCATGGCAAGAATCGCCGGTGTCACCATTCCTAGCGACAAGCAAGTCGAAATCGGCTTGACTTACGTTTATGGTATCGGTCGCACCACAAGCAAAGCCATCCTTGCGGCGGCTAAAATCGAGCCGACCACTCGGGTGAAAGATCTCACCGAGGCTCAAGAGCAAAAGCTCAACGATATTATTTCTAGTAAATATTCCGTTGAAGGAGACTTGAAGCGCCTCGTGACAAACAATATTAAACGTATCAAGGATATCAATTCCTACAAGGGTCTACGCCACAAAGCAGGTCTACCAGTCAACGGTCAGCGCACCCGCACGAATGCGCGCACTCGTAAAGGTAAGGCTATCGCCGTCGGCGGCGCCCAACCAAAAGCAGCAAGTAAAACCTAAACTTAAGGAGTTAATATGGCAGAAGATACATCAGTCAATCAAGCTCCTGAAGTGGAGCAAGCACCTGTCGCAGCTGCAAAGCGCGGCAAAAAGGGCAAACGCATTGTCCAAGCTGGCGAGGTTCATATCCAAGCTACTTTCAATAACACTATCGTCAGTGTTACCGACAAGAAGGGTGAAATTCTCACTGCTTCTTCAGCCGGCGCTAACGGCTTCCGCGGTTCCAAGAAAGGCACCGCTTATGCCGCACAAATCGCCGCCGAAAAGGTCGCCGAAATCGCAAAACGCGATCATGGCATGAAGACCGTCGATGTCTTCGTTAAGGGCATCGGTCTTGNNCTTGGTCGCGACAGCGCAATTCGCGCTTTCAGCACTCAAGGCATTTCTATCAACAGCATCACCGATAAGACGCCAATTGCGCACGGTGGTTGCCGACCTAAAGGAGAGAGGAAACCATAATGGCACGCGATTTATCACCTATTGGCAAACAATCACGCCGTGAAGGTTACGCGCTCGCACCAAAAGCCGCTAAAATCATGGCGAAAAAATCTGGTATTCCAGGCGAACACGCCGATATGCGCGTCCGCGGTGGCAGCCTCTACCTCACTCAACTTCGCGAAAAGCAAAAAGTTCGCCGCATTTACGGCCTACTCGAAAAACAATTCGCAAAGCTTATGCGTGAAGCACAACGCGCCGATGGCATGACCGGCGAAATCTTACTCGAATATCTCGAGCGTCGTGCCGACAACGTAGTTTATCGCGCAGGCTTCGCTTCTACGCGCCGCGCTGCACGTCAACTCGTTTCTCACGGTCACTTCCTATTGAATGGCCGCCGTAACGACATTCCAAGCATCCGCCTCAATCCAGGTGACGTGCTTGAAGTTCGTCCAAAAGCAAAGAAAAACAGCTACTTTACAAATCTTGAAAACATCGCCGGTGCCGCTAGCCAGGCACAACTCTCTTGGATGAAGGCAGATGTCAAGAAAATGAAAATTGAAATTACTGGTACGCCAAAGCGCGAAGAAGCTGAGGTGGGCATCAACGAACAATTAATCGTCGAGTATTACTCACGCTAAAGGAGAACTATGACAAAAGTAATTCACGAAGCAGAACTAGCAGAGATCAAAGACCTTGGTGAAAACAGTTCCAGCTTTGTTATCAAGCCACTTTACTACGGCTACGGTAACACCCTTGGTAATTCACTTCGTCGCGTTCTCTTGTCTAGCATCAAAGGTGCCGCCATTACGGCCTTCCGCATTGAAGGTACCACGCATGAGTTTTCCGCCGTTCCTGGCATCGTCGAAGATACAGTCGACATCATGCTCAACCTCAAGAATATTCACCTCAAATCTCACTCCGATGCCCCTGTCGAGATTCATCTCGAAAAGAAGGGCACCGGAACGGTTCTCGCTGGCGATATTAAATTACCAGCAGAGGTGGAAATCTCCAACCCACAACAGGTAATCTGCAACATCGATGATCCAAACTTCACTCTAAAGATGGACATGGTCGTAGATACTGGACGTGGCTATCTCAGCATCGAACAATCCAGTGAAGAACGTATTCATGGCGACATGATTGCGCTCGACGCCGTCTTCACGCCAGTTCTTCGCGTTCGTTACAACGCTGAAAACACCCGTGTCGGTCAAGACACAAACCTACAACAGCTCACCCTCACCATCGATACTGATGGTACCATCACCCCACGTGAGGCATTCGAGGAAGCAGCTGCTATCTTGGTTAACCAATACAAAGCACTTGCTGGCAGCACAACAGTAGAATCTGCGCCTGCCCCAAATGCAAACCAAGCCGAGGATGATTCTGGTCTTCTTCTTCCAATCGAAGAACTTGGCCTATCAGCACGCACCGCAAATGCATTACTCAATAATGACATCCATACGGTCCGCGACCTCGTCGTATTATCAGAAAGCGATCTCAAAGAGCTCAAAGGCTTCGGCGCAAAAGCTCTCGATGAGGTTCGCGAAAAACTTACGGAGTTAAAAATCTAAATGCATCGCCATGGATATAAAGGGCGCAAGTTCGGTCGCGAACGCGATCAACGCACTGCACTAACACGCGGTTTGATGCGCTCCTTGTTTAAGTACAAATCAATTAATACAACTTTAGCTAAGGCTAAGGAAATCCGTCGCCCAGCCGAAAAATTAATCACCATCGCAAAGAAAGGTGATTTAGCTGCTCGTCGCCTAGTTATTGCTCGCTTAGACGATCAAGAAACCGGCAACGNNACGTGATTGCGCCACAAATCAAGCGCAATAGCGGCTATCTCCGCATTGAACGCACCGGCTTCCGCCGTGGCGACAACGCCGAAATGGCAACGATTTCCTTCGTTGACGAGATCAAGGACAAGGCTGAAGCTAAGGAGGAGAAGAAATAATGAAGACTTACAGTCAAAAATCCTCCGAAATTCAGCGCGAATGGTGGATTATCGACGCTTCCGTGCTTCCTCTTGGTAAGCTCGCCGTCGTAATCGCCGACAAGCTAATGGGTAAGTCAAAAGTTACTTACACGCCACACACCGATAATGGCGACTACGTCGTAGTAACCAACGCCAAGAACCTCAAGGTAACTGGCGAAAAGATGACCGATAAGCACTATTATCGTCATTCTGGCTTCCCAGGCGGTCTTACCGACCTCACTCTCGCTGAAGTTATCGAGAAGGACCCAAGCCTCGCAATTCGCCAAGCGGTTGCCGGCATGATTCCAAAGAACAAACTACAAGCCGATCGCTTAGCTCGCCTCCGCATCTTCCCAGGTGCAGAGCATGCTCACACGGCACAACAGCCAAAGGAGATTAAGTAATGCCAGCTAAGAAGTATACCTACGGCAACGGTAGCCGCAAGGCTGCTACCGCCACTGCTCGTCTCTACAAAGGCAAAGGCGAATTAACTATCAACGGCAAACCAGCTGCTGAATATCTCAGCAACAACAAGACTTTGCTCGCTGAAGTTACCGACCCACTTGCAATGGTTCAGAAGCAGAAAGAATATGATATTACCGTGCTCGTCAAAGGCGGCGGTCTCGCCGGCCAAGTTGACGCTATTAAACTCGCTATCTCTCGCGCATTGGTCGCCGAATTCCCAGAATTCCGCCCAATCCTCAAGAAGGCCGGTTTAATGAAGCGCGATCCACGCGAAAAAGAACGCAAACACTACGGTCTCCGCAGTGCTCGCAAACGCGAACAGTTCTCCAAGCGTTAATATCACAAACCATCAAAAAATCCCCGCAAAGGGGATTTTTTGTAGTCCCTATTCGCCCAGCTTACGAAATTCCATGTTAGGGAATATCTCCGTCATCCGTTCATTACCAAAATAAGTATCTAGATAAATCTCGGTCTGATTTCTCGCATCTACGCCTTCTAGGCGCGCGTGCCATCGCCAAACCGCTAAACTTGTCACTAAGAAATCAAGCAGCAAGAGGGCAGTAAATATCATACCGGCCTTACGCCAGAATTTAGAACTGAATAGACCAACGAATCGACGATTAAAAGGCGTCACGAACGCAGAGAAAACTACGCCCAAAAAGCCCCATATTAGAGTCATCTCGAGATTTACAAAGCCATAGAAAGCGCCGCCATAATCCCATGAGCGAGCGCCAAAAACCAATTCTTGCAGAACTCCACACAAAAACTCCAATATGGCGCCACCAAGGCTAAAAAGCAAAAACTTAATCAAGATATTATACTTAGCGATTTTCTGCGCGACTAAATACACGGCAACCATCCCAGCGCCATAAACTATACAAAATGGCCCCCAAACCGTAGCAGAATGATTTGCCCAAGCACCAAAACGCCAAGCACTCCAAACCCCCTCAAGCAGAAAGCCCGCCACACTGCCAAACACGAACATCCAAAATAGGTCGTAATAGCTAGCTTTTACAAAAAGATTTTCGTTTGACTTAGTTTTTTCGTCCATAACGATATATCCTTATTATATCACATTTTTACATATTTTTCCAGTCACAAGAGCAAAAACATAAGCAAAATCTGTAAAAATCATGTAAAATAATAACAAAGTTATACGACTATAAAATTAGGGAGCAATGGAAAT
>DEGE01000005.1:0-222 GCA_002351365.1 Candidatus Saccharibacteria bacterium UBA2834 | reverse complement strand
CCTCAGCCAGACATACAGCCAGCACCACAATCAGCCGCCATGCCAACACCGCCTCAACCAGAAACCATAGCGCAACCAGAGGCGACCCAAATTTCCGCAGCGCAAAACAATGCCGCATATGAAGAGGCAACAACTCAAGGCGCCGCCCAAGTCGCGGCACCCGCTGACGACATTCTAAATAATGCCATGGATCCAACGCCAATAACAGAGCCGACCATCGAG
>DEGE01000028.1:18997-26245 GCA_002351365.1 Candidatus Saccharibacteria bacterium UBA2834 | reverse complement strand
GTGGCGATTCATCTACGACCGTTTCATCGATCTTCTGTTCGATTATTTCGCCCATGTGGTTAGCGCAAGGAGTCTTACGCATAGAGGTATAAACCGTCACGCTACCGTCGTCATGAGCTACGCCACGCCTCAATGTATAAACAGTTGTACCCTCTCTAGCATCTTCAATCGTACTCTTCGTGGCATGGAAGCTACCATCCTCACCTTGAGCAATGCCCATATTCGTCAAATCATGATGGCCCATATCTTCGCGTATAAGATCCGCCTCGGCATAGAACAAAGCAAGCTGGCGATCGAACTCGGCCTTCGTCATATCGGCCTTTCCTTCGCGAATCGCCTCAACACGCGCCGCGGCCTCATCTGGTGATAAGCCTTCAAATCCTGGAATATCAGCATCAACCGCAGTTTGGCCTGCACTTAATGCCTGTTCACTATCAATCGCGAAGAGCGCTAATTTAATCTGCTCGTCACTCGCTTCACTTTCATGCGTAACACCAAACAAATCATAAAGCTTTTCCTTCATGTCAGCTTCGCCATAGTGATCGCCGCGTTCCTGCTTATCTTTGTCGCCCCAACCGCCTTCGGCGAAGTAATTATCATAATTGCCATAAGACAAATATTCACCGACTTCATCACTCTCAACACCGTGAGCACCTTTGCGAAAACCTGGCTCATCATCCTTTTCACCATAATGCAAGAATTGAGAAACAATTTCATCCTCTTCGCTTCGCTCAACTGCAGTTTCAACTGTTTCTTCCACTGTCTTACCGGCATCAATGTCAGCTTCTGGTTCCGCAGCATCATCCTGCTCACCACTTGCGCCCTGGTCCGTCTCGTCGGCCGCCTGAGTTTCGACAATCGCTTGGCTTTCGGCGGCCGCTTGGTTGGCGGCAGCCTCATTATTCGCCTTACTTCCAGCGAGCACCACCCCCATAAGAGTAACACCAGCGAGCCCCGCAACAGCAGCCCCCATGGCTTTGTTTCTTTCCTTACTTAGGCGCATATCTGGCCTAGCGGCAGCCGTATCCCCACTCCCATGACCATTATCTCCGAGAATCTCATTCGAAATATCCGCCGCCTCATGACCGGAGCCGGATCTATGGAATACATCGCTATATTTTTCTGACATTATTCTGTTTCCTTTTATGTTTTTATTTTTGACCTATTTTCCTCGATAATACCACTAGCATTTTCAAAAAGTCAAGAGCTTTTAGGAAATGAAAACACAAAAAAGGCCACCCTGATATCTAAGGTGGCCTTCTTTGCTTTTTATCTTATGGCTTTTTCTCCTGTTTTTTGTTTTTATTGGCTAGTTTCTATCTATAGACTCTCCTTATTGATTAAAATTACGGATACGGGCAAAGAGGTTTGCTTTATGGCCTAAGATCGGACTCATTTTTTTCATTTCTTTTAATTTCTCTTCAGAGATAGTAGTTTCCTTCTTCGGCACAAAGACTTTGTCGGGATTATATTCGTAATCTTCAAATTGTAATCCTAACTCCTCTTCACTTTCTGTTTTCGTTTCGAGTCCAGGAATTTTAAATGTTTCCATATTATTAATTAATTATTTCCTTTCTTTTTATTTTTGTTTTCCTGATACCCGACGGAATTTTTTGTTTGTTGGTTTTTGCTTTTTGCTTATCCAACTGCTCTAATACTATCACGCTTATGCTTTTTTGTCAAGTACGATTATGCTTATATTTCCCAAAATGTCAAATTTAACAGATACAAAATGCCTATTGATTTTTTGCAAAAATATTATTTTCACGCCAAACTCGCCCGTGAAATTATTCATTTCACGATATATTACCCAATAAAAAACTCCTACTCATTCGCAGAAACAGTATTTGTTTCAAGAATGCAGTAGGAGTTTTTTCCTAGGCTTTCTCTAGCGAGATCGTGATATTCTTACCATCAACCTTTACGATTTCATCGTAATCATAGTTTGCATCATCGCTAAACTCCGTCGCCAACACCTCATCTTTTAGGGTCTGAAGATGCTTTGCTGGGACTTCGCAACTAACGCACAATTTTATTCTATCGTCGACATTCAAACCAGCTTTTTTACGCGCCGCCTGAACAAAACGAATCAATTCACGAACAAATCCTTCGTCTTTCAATTCGTCCGTCAATTTCTTGTCGAGCACTAATTCTTTGCCATGAACAACTTTCTTGACGTTTACCTCTTCGGCAATAATCTGCTCATAGAAGTCATCAAGCTTCTCGCCACCATAAGTTAAGCTCGCAAGTGGCTGGCGTACCTTAATCTGGCCGAAGCCATCATCGCGCGCCATACGCAAAGCCAAGCCTTCCGTAATCACAGTGCGACACTCACTCATTCGATTAATTACATCTTCGTAAATCTTGCCAGCTTCTGGCCAATCAAGCAAATGTACACTCTCGCCGCCCATCATATTCTGCCAAAGTTCTTCGGCAAGGAATGGCACAAATGGCGCTAAGATTAATGCCGTATAACTCAGAACATAGTGCAAAGTCTCATAAGCCTCATTCTTGTCGGTGGTCGATTCCGACTTCCAGAAACGGCGGCGACTGCGACGTACGAACCAGTTCGAAAGATCGTCAATGAACGGCAATACTCCTGCAAGCGCAGCTGGAATATTATAGGCCTTCATATTGTCCGTAATCTCGTTGCGTAATTGGTATACGCGACTTACAATCCACTTATCTAGCTCATTCTCGAGTTTTTCTGGCGCCTCTAGCGTCTTTTTCTTGTATTCCCAGCCATCCACCTCGGCGTACATCGTAAAGAAGTCATAGACATTCCAGATCATTGTTAGCTTGCGTGCCGTATCTGAAACATCCTTATCAATCAAAGCAAAATCTTCGCCGGCGAGTACTGGACTAGACAACAGCTGGAAACGTAAAGCATCCGCCGAAAACTTATCCATCAACTCGTTCGGATCAGTATAGTTACCGAGCGACTTGCTCATCTTACGGCCATCATTGCCGGCCAAAGTACCAGTCGTAATCACATTCTTGTAGGCGCATTCACCAAATAGTGCCGTATTTACAACATGTACATAATAGAACCATGCACGCACCTGACCAACATACTCAACAATGAAGTCAGCCGGATAATTCTTCTCGAACTTTTCCTTGTTTTCGAATGGATAATGCATCTGCGCAAATGGCATCGAACCGGACTCGAACCAACAATCCAACACCTTATCGACGCGCTTGAAATGCTCGCCATCGATATCGAATTCGATTTCATCCACCCACGGACGGTGATAATCCTCAAGGCGCACGCCTGAGAGCTCATAAAGCTCGTCATAAGATCCGACAACCTTGATTGAACCCTTATCGCCCTTCCAGACCGGCATCGCCGTCGCCCAGAAGCGGTCACGGCTCAAGTTCCAATCCGGCGCCTGCTCAATATTCTTCGCGAAACGACCATGTTTCAAATGCGCTGGGAACCAGTTGATGTCCTCATTCTTCTCAAGCATCAATTCCTTACTGCCCTCAACATCGAAGAACCAGCTCGGGAACGCGCGATACATAATGCGCTGCTTACTGCGTGGGTTAAATGGATATTCGTGTTTAATATATTCAATTTTCCAGATAATACCCTTCTCTTCTAGGCACTTAGCAATAAACTTATTGCCAGCCCAAACTTCGATGCCATTTTCATCCGTGTCACGCACGCCAATTTCATGCAGTTTTTCTGCCCATTCCGGGAAATAATAACCATTATCGTCGATTGTATGACGGACTGGAACTTTATCACGCTTACCGAGCGCATAGTCATCTTCACCGTATGCCGGTGCAATATGCACAATACCAGTACCATCTTCGGCGCTCACGAAATCCGCGATATGAACTTTATGAGCATTCTCATTGTTACCAATCTCGTCATCCATCGTCATGAGCGGCTCATATTTCAAACCATCCAAATCCTTGCCAGTATACTTCTTCTCGGCCTTCACGCCCTCGCCAAACAACTTTTCGGCAAGTTTCGTAGCAACAATCATTTTCTCACCGTCAACGTCATAGAGGCCGTATTCAAGCTTCTCAGACACAGCGAGCGCCATATTTGCGGGCAAAGTCCAAGGCGTAGTCGTCCAGGCTAAAATATATTCGTCGCGATCAGCGAGCTTAAACTTCACATAAGCAGAAGGGTCAGTCACGGTCTGATATGCATCATTATCCATCGTGACTTCTGCCTTAGAGACAGGCGTCGCGAACTTCGTATCGTACATCAATACCTTTTCACCTTCATAGATCTTGCCCTTTTCGTAAAGCGTCTTAAATGCCCACCAGACAGATTCCATGAAGTCCTTGTTCATCGTACGATAAGCACCCTTAAAATCCACCCAGCGGCCAATTCGATCAATCGTCGATTCCCAAGTCTCAGAATTAGCGACCATTGATTCGCGGGCTTTTGTAATATAAGTTTCAAGTGGCCATTTCGTGCCAATTTCACGACGATCCGTAATACCAAGTTGCTTCTCAACAAAATTCTCGGCCGGCAAACCGTGGCAATCCCAACCCCAACGACGCTCGACGCGTTTTCCGTTCATCGTCCAGAAACGCGGCACGGCATCTTTCACGATACTGGAAAGGAGCGTACCGTGATGCGGGTTGCCCGTAATAAATGGCGGGCCATCATAAAATACATATGAATTATCAATTTCGCGTTGCTCGACCGATTTTTCAAATGTTTTGTTCTTTTTCCAATATTCAACAAGTGCTTTTTCGTATTCACTTGCGCGGCGTCGCACACCATATTTATATTTCACTCCCACTACTCCTTTCCTTTTGAATAAAAAAATTCCAATTTGCATTGGAACTCTTTTGAGCGGTACCATCCAATTTCCAATCACTCCCTCAGCGATTGGCACTTATTTGTTCTTTTACGCAGATTCACGAGCGATTCTACTAAGTTTACCCTCCTTATTACATAAGTAATTCGGACCTCGCAATTTAAGCAAACTGTTCTTTCGCCAGCATCGCGGTTGATGGCCGCTCAAACGCTTTATGCTTGCATTATAGCATATTTATTCAAAAAAATAAAAATGACCACGACGCCGCGGACATTTTTAGTTCAATCCCAACTAGTTCGATTCAATTAAAAATATTTTTTGCGCAAAGCCGCCACGTTTGTCGAACTTGTTTTGGCGAGCTTGCTCGACTGCAGCCAAATCGCTACCCTGCGCTTCCGCCAAAGCCTTCACGACTTCCATCACATCGGCCAACTCTTCAATGCGATGTTCGCCACGTTCAGCCAAAACTTCCGCGCATTCTTCTCGTAGCTTCTGTTCGAGCGCCGCCAAATATTCCTCATCATCCAAAATACGCGTTTTAGCAACGCGACCATCGCCCATGATAATATCCGGGATTTTATCGCGCACTAGTTTCTCGTATTTCATTAATGCTCCAGCAAATAAAATGCGACGTCATCCATCTTTGGTAGCATTGTGCCACGCCAAAGCTGAACCAATTTGCCGCTATCGTCAATCGCTAAGATTGAAGGATATTCAACTATGTCATAACTACGCGCCAAGCTTTCACCTTCTGGCGAATCTGGATCCAAGCTTTCTGGTGCTTTGCCCAAGCGGTGTTCTAGTTCGCGCAAAAATTCTATCATGCTACGCGCATAATCCGTATTGTCGCGCCAAATTGCTACCACCCTCATTTTCTTATTTCTCCTTCTTGTCGCGCATTTCCATGCGTTTACGCTGCTCAGCAATACTTTGCTCTAGTTCATCTAGAGTTTTAAATTCTCGAAAAACGCTCACAAAGCGCACGTAAGCCATATCGTTTGTTTCTGATAATACTTCTAGAATCTTTTCACCAATCACTTTTGATGGGATCTCGTCTTTACCAAGCGCATAAATCTCATCTTCTACGCGTGAAACAACATTCTGCACATCAAGATCGCTATCGAAGTATTTGCCAACACTATTTCGCACGGCACTGGCGAGCTTTTCGCGATCAAACGCCTCTTTACTCCCACTTCGCTTACGCACCATCATGCCGGGACGCTCAATCCGCTCATAAGTTGTAAAACGGTGCTTACCGTCAAGGGAAACACGTCGACGGCGAATCATCGTACCGTCTTGCGTTTCTCGGCTTTCAATTACTTTGCTTTCGCCAATTTTGAGGCCACTCATAAAACACTTGAGCTCCTCTCTTAGTCTTTATTCTTTTTTCTTCGGCGCAAGATAGCTGGAATATCATTATTGGTACTTCCATTATCTGTGCGAATTGCATCCCACATATTAACTGTCGTTGCGTCAGCAAAATCGGACGGCTTACTCTCTGGTCGCATGTCCTCTTCTTCATCGACGACCGGTGTTTCATTATGCTCTAATTCACTAGCGGTCGAAACCGGCGCAGCCTGTTGTGGCTCTTCTGACTCAACTCCTTTATTAAAAACTTCTTGCGCGCGTGGATCATCGCGATAATATTCCGAATCAAAACCCGTCGCCACTACTGTAACGATAACTTCATCTTCAAGCTCTGGACGGATACTTGCACCCCAAATGATATTTGCGTCTGGGCTGACACTTGCGGTAATTAAGGAAGCAGCTTCTTCCATCTCGGCCATCGTGACGTCATAACCACCGGTAACCGAGAATAGAACACCGCGTGCACCATCAATTGACACCTCAATTAATGGCGATTCAATTGCTTGTTGCGCCGCAATCGTGGCACGATTCTCACCCGAAGCGCGACCAATACCCATCAAAGCAGAGCCAGCGTCTTTCATAATGGCCTTCACGTCAGCAAAGTCCAAATTAATCATTGCATTTTCATCTGTAATTAGTTCAGAAATACCCTGAACGCCCTGACGNNNNGGCAATCTTAAAAGTTTCAGTGAGTGGAGTTCTTGAATCAATTGTTTGAAGAAGTCGATCATTTGGAATTGTAATCAACGCATCAACATTGCGAGCAAAATGATCAATTGCCCAATCTGCGTTCGCCTTGCGCTTTGCGCCTTCAAATGAGAATGGCTTCGTTACAACACCGACAGTGAGAATACCTTGCTTGCGCGCCTCTTCTGCCACGATATAGCTAGCGCCAGAACCAGTACCACCACCAGCACCAAACGTCACGAATGCCATATCTGCGCCAGTAAGAGCATCGCGAATTTCGTCGCGGCTTTCTTCTGCCGCCTTTTCGCCAACCGTCGGATCTGCGCCCGCACCGAGCCCATTCGTGGTATCCTTACCAAGATAGACCTTGCGGTCGGCCTTCGAATTATGCAATGCTTGCGCATCGGTT
>DEGE01000028.1:12823-18985 GCA_002351365.1 Candidatus Saccharibacteria bacterium UBA2834 | reverse complement strand
AAGCCAGCCTCGCGCATGCGGTTTACAGCAGAACCGCCGGCACCACCAACACCAATAACTTTAATACTAGCTGTACTTTCCACCTCATTAGGCTTAATTTCAGGCATGTATTAACTCCTCACTTTTTCAATTCTATCTATAATAATAACAGCTAACAAAATATTTGACTAGTAATCTGTTAAATTATTTGAACAATTTTAAGACTTTACTAATGACGCTTTCGCCACCAGCTTTACTCTTTTTCTTCTCGCTCTTCTTGGATGCGCTCGTATGGCCATTAGTCATAGCTGCTTCATAGTCAGCATACATCAAGCCAATTGCCGTAGCATATTCGGGCTTCGCTACGTCCTCATTCACACCAGAAATATTGATAGGTACCCCGACGCGTACCGCTAATTCCATCTGCGAGCAGACGTACTTATCGATATCTTTCATCTTTGCGCCACCACCGGTCAAGATAATCCCCTCCGGCAAACGGCGGTCATAGCCAGCATGTTTCAAATGCTTGCGCATCATTTCAAAGATTTCTTCTAGGCGAGATTCCACTACTTCATCAACATCTTTGCGCGAGAAAACATACTCACCACGACCACGTTTAATGGTAATATCTTTGCCGCTTCCTTCACCAAACTGCCCCGATACGAAGCGCAATTTAATTTCCTCCGCTACATCCGGAATCGTCTTTAAATAAGCCGCAAGATCATTTGTCACATCATTGCTACCGTACGGACAGACGCCAACATACTGTAACTCCCCCTCATCATAAATAGCGATACTCGTAGTTGCCCCGCCCATATCCAACACGGCTACACCATTTTGGCGTTGATGATTCGTTAACACTGCACGTGAGGCCGCAATTACCGCCGGCTCAATAATCGACGGCTGTAATTCTGCTACCGTACAAGCCTTCACGACATTATCGAAATCCAGCTTCATCGTCGAAATCACATTTGCTCGCATTTCTAGACGTGCGCCCTTCATACCAATCGGTTCACGGATGCCACCCTGGCCATCCAGAATGTATTCATATGGCATGTTTTTTAGAATCTGGCGCGTAGCTGGCACTTTACCAGCAATCGAAGTATCAATAATTCGCTCTAGGTCGACTTCATCTATTTCGTGGTCCTCCACCCCAACCGCTATCATGCCGTCAACCTTTGTGCTAGTAATATTTACACCATTAATGCTCACGGCGGCATCTGGCGCCTCAAGGCCACTCATCTTTTCTGCGGCAACTAAAGCATGGTCAATTGCCGAACATGGTGCGCTGATGTCGCTCACGATACCGCGACGCATACCGTCGGATGGCGCTTCGCCGTAGCCCACTACACGAATGCCATCGTGCGTCATCTCGCCAATGGCGGCGCGCACAAAATTACTACCAATATCTAATCCCACCACAAAGCGAGCTTTTTCTTCCATATTCTCATTGTAGCATAACTACTTATGCTTGAGTGAGAATTTCGTATCCGTCCTCAGTTACCAATATCGTATGCTCGAAGTGACAGCCCAACGAGCCATCTTTTAGGCAAACCGTCCAGCCATCGTCGTCTTCGACCACCACCGTGTCTGGTTTCCCTAAGCTCGACATTGGCTCTATACATATCGTATCGCCCACCTGCAAAGTATACCCATGTCCTTTTTTGCCATAATTTGGCACCTCTGGCTCCATATGCATCTTTGCGCCAATCCCATGACCGACATAATTCTTAATCACGCCAAGCTTGCCCTTCTCTAACACCTTTTGTACTGCAAAGCCAATGTCGCCAATTTTTGCGCCGGGTCGTACTTGCGCAATCCCTTCGTAGAGAGACGACTCCGTAAAGCTTAAGAGATGCCTCTGGGCCGCAGTTGGCTTATCACCGACAATCATCGTAAAAGCAGAATCAACATAATACCCTTGATACTTGATAACAAGGTCATAGCTTACTTTATCGCCTTCCTCAAGTTCATAGTCTTTCGGTATACCATGAATCAGTTCATCGTTAACAGAAATACAAATCGAACCAGGGAAATCTATTTCTGGCTCATAGTAGGCGATGCCGCAACCGTAGTCCGTAATTTTCTTGGCTACCCAGGCATCGATTTCTTTACCGGTCATACCGGCCTTAGTATAATCTTTTAGCTCTGCGAAAATGCGAGCCATAATCTTGCCACCCTCTCGCATGGCCTTGATCTTTTTTTCGTCCATTCTTTTACTCCTCTGCAACTGGCTCTATGAGTTGCCATTCGGTTAAAACTTGTTCAATGCGACGCGTAATCTCATCTTTATCCCCCTCGCCGTCGACTTCTTTAAATTCTACACCATCCGATTCAAGAATTTTACGCATATCGGCGATTGTAGTCTTAAAGATTTTCCATCGTTGCTCAATTGATTCACGCGTATCATCAGCTCGTCCACGCTCTTCAAGGCGACGCCACAATTCTTCTTCCGAAACCTTCAAGATAATCGCGCCATCAATTTTTTTACTATCACCATGCTCGACCACCCAATTAGCCTGCCATTGGTCGCGCGGATAACCATCCAAAATCGCATTCATGCCATCAGACTCAGTCGCCACAATCGCTTCGTGCATCATATTTACAACAAAACTATCATCAACTAAGCCACCAGTTTTCATAATCTTATCGAGCTCCGGATTCTCTTGCTCGCGCAAAAGCTGACCAACCGATAGCCAGCGCCAACCGTACTTATCGGCTAGTTTTTGCCCCTGTAGACTCTTCCCACTCCCCGCTGCTCCAAACAATACAATCATTTCTGCTCCTTCTCTTATGTTTATTTTAGCGCATTAAAAATACCCCGCGTAGGGGTATTTCTTATTTAAGACCTAATTTCATTCGTTCGGCTTTTTCAGCTTTGCGCTGTTCACGAAGGATTGCCTTCGTGCGGCGTTCGCGCTTGGAAATCGGCTTTGAGAAGCGCATACCTTCCTTTGCGGTTGCCATCACACCACTCTGAAGAACCTTACGGTTAAAACGGCGGATGATGTTTTCATTCGCTTCGTTCTGGTCTTTCCTGGTTACTTTGATTGCCATACTGACGGTATTCTATCACATTTTTAAATCTGTTTCAAGCGTGTAATCGCGCCCTCGACCCTAGTCACACCACGCCACTCATTTTTACTTAAGCTAAACTGCACAAGTACTCGCATATTCGTCGATAATTCCATCCATTCCGCTGGCGCAAAAAAGGCTATCATCTTGATTTCATTGCCTTTATCATCAGCCAACGCTAACGACAGATGACGATCCTTCAAAATCCGTTTCCCCTTTATTAGTAAATTCGCCTCGAACAGCGGCTCCGCATTTCCTTCACCAAACGGTTCCAATAAACAAATTTCGTCATACAATTCTTCCGATATATCACTCAGATCATCTAGCGCCACATCTGTTGCCCGCTCAAGAAACTTTTCCTGATCTCGCAGTTCAAGCGCATCGTAGTAATCATTCACCCTCTTCTTAAACGTCTTCAATTCGCTCGTTTTTAGGCTAATGCCACACGCCATCGCGTGCCCGCCGCCTGTCAGCAAGATATCTCTATTTGCCTGAATAAATTCCGCCAACGAAAACTCGCCAAAACTACGTCCGCTCCCTTTCAGTTCGCCGCACNNAAGGGCGAAGGCTGGCTTTTTATACTTCTCGACAACTTGTCCAGCAATAATCCCTAATACGCCTTCGTGCCACTCACCATTCACTACTACAACTCGCTCGTCGGCATCGTAGCTCTGCTCGATTTCCCTAGAAGCCTCATCCTGAATCCGCCGGCGTTCCTGGTTTAGCGCCTCCAGCTCCTGTGCCAACACGAATGCCTCGCTCCTTTTTTGCGACGTTAGTAAGTTATATGCCAAATCAGCACTTTCCATACGACCCGCCGCATTAATGCGCGGCCCCAACTGGAAGCCAACCCCGTGCGTATCGATTTTGTTTAAACTAACCCCGGCAACTTTTGCCAGCTCCTTCAAGCCAACCCGACGTGTTTTCGACAAAACTAACATACCAAAATAGCTTAAAATTCGGTTTTCATCTCGCAGCACCATCGAATCGCAAATCGTGCCAATTACCACTAAATCCAGTAGCCATTTTTCTTGCCCATCGCAGACACCATCATTTTGTCGCATATTTAATGCACGCGCCAAAGTAAAAGCTACACCCACGCCAGCCATTTGTTTGCCATGCTTTTCGCCACGGCGCTTCGGATTAATTACCGCAATTGCCGATTTAGGTATCTCTGGAATTTCATGATGATCGGTTACTATTGTCTCGATGCCGCTCTCACGCAACTTAGCGATCGTTCCTTCCGAACCCGAACCATTGTCTACCGTAATCACCAGCGTCGCACCATATTCCTGAATGCGCGAAATCGCCGAATCATTCATACCGTAACCATCCACGAAACGATCTGGCAAAAACACCCTAACTTCTTGGCAGCCAAAATAATTCAACGCCTCACTTAATACCGCGCTCGCCGTTACGCCATCTGCATCATAGTCACCAAAAATCGCAATCTTCTCATCAGCATCACGCGCACGCTCTATTCTGTCCACAGCCTTCTCGACGCCAAGCATCAAGAATGGATCAAACAATTCATCATATTTTGGATACAAAAAATCATCACTAAGCCCACGCTGTGCGAGAAGTTTTCGAAAAATCCGCGTCATCCGATAGTTTTGCTAGGCGGAGTCTTACTTGCGTCAGCTTGCTGACTTTTAATGACGATACTTTGCAATTCCTTCAAAATTGGAAACTGTTTATTCGTCTGATAGATGCTCGTGTTACCCTTTTTGGTCACGATGAGAAAGCCACCTTTTGTTAGACGTTTCAATTCACGCTGAATATTGCCTGGATCTTCCTTAATCAATTTCGACAAACCACGCACATGGGTTTTGAAATCAGGATATTTTGCAAAAACAACAATAATTTTTCTCCGGACCCGACTCGTCACGAATACGTCTAACATTTGCCTCCTTACTTGCCTTTTATTTTATGCGATTTTTGTATTTTTCACAACATATATTTTCGACATCATTTTTACAACAGCCATCTATGTTAAGATATGGACATGAACTACTATCTGATTGCGCCCGCTAAAACCTTTAATCAATCAGAGAATCTTTTGACTTACGAGTCAGAAACCAAACTCAAGATTGGCCATATCGTCATCATACCATTCGGCAAACAATCCTGCGTCGGTATCGTTGTAGAAAAAACAACAAAGCCTAGCTTCCCCACCAAGCCAATCACTCAGCTCTTATATGACGAAGCTCTACCACCGTCACTCATTAAAGCACTATTCTGGCTCACGGATTACTATCGCTGCCCAATGTCCACCGTCGTGCAAGCAATTTTGCCACGCGGCATTACCAAAAAACGTCGCCCCACCAAAGAACAACTTCCCGAACAAGCTAAATCCGCAACAAATACCCTAAACAGCGCCCAAAAACGCGCCATCCGCACCATCGAAAACAGCAAGGCGAACACTGTATTGCTACATGGTATTACCGGCTCCGGTAAAACTAATGTCTATATCGAACTCGCCAAACATCATCTCGCCGCCGGCGAATCCGTCATCGTGCTAGTTCCAGAAATCGCCCTCACCTCTCAAATCGTACGCAATTTTCGGGCACATTTCGACGAAATTCTCTTAATTCATTCTGGTCAAACCGAATCTCTCCGCCATCAGATTTGGCANNCAAAAGGCCCTCCAATCCCAGCAGCCACAAATCGTCATTGGACCGCGCTCAGCGCTCTTCACTCCAGTCAAACAACTTGGCTTAATCATCATCGATGAAGCTCACGAGCCCGCTTACCAACAGGATCAAAACCCTAAATACTCCGCCCTCCGCTTATCCTCAGTTATGGCAAAAACCATATTAGGCACTGCCACTCCGCTTGTATCAGACTATTACGTCTGCCAACAGCACGATGCCATCGTCGAACTCAACCAGCTCGCCATTAAAAACGACAAAACCGCAAGCACCACCATCATCGACCTAAAGAACCGCGCGAATTTTGCCCGCAATCGTTTATTAAGCAATCAATTAATCGATTCCATCAAGCAATCACTCGCCAACCACACTCAAACCATGATTTTTCATAATCGCCGTGGCACTGCCCCATTAACGGTCTGTGACCAGTGTGGCTGGCAAGCCCTCTGCCCCAATT
>DEGE01000028.1:7198-12798 GCA_002351365.1 Candidatus Saccharibacteria bacterium UBA2834 | reverse complement strand
TACATGCAGACAGTTATCAGATGCGCTGCCATACTTGCGGCCATACCGAGACTGTCCCGACCGTCTGCCCAGAATGTAGCAACCCAAGTATTCACCATAAAGGCTTTGGCACCAAATATCTCGAACAAGAGCTGCAAAAACTATTTCCAAAAGCGCGCATCGCTCGTTTCGACGCCGATACCGACTCCGATCAACAACTCAGCAAAATCTACAGCCAAGTTTATAACGGCGAAATCGACATCATCGTTGGCACTCAAATGATCGCTAAAGGCTTCGATTTTCCAAAGCTCACCACGCTCGGCATCGTGCAAGCCGACGCTCAACTTGCCCTGCCGGACTATTCATCGGAAGAACGAACATTCCAATTACTCACGCAAGTCATTGGTCGTGCCACACGTGGACATCAAAATACTCAAATTTTTGTCCAGACATATCAGCCGAATCACCCCATAATCCAGCTAGCAACGAACAAAGATTACGCTGGTCTATATAAATATTTACTTCAAAAGCGTAAACAAAGCACCCTGCCGCCATACAGTTTCTTGCTCAAACTTTCGCTCACGTACAAAACCGAAAAAAGCGCCGTTTTGAACGTCAGAAAATTGCATAAAAAAATTGTTCAAAATAGCCAAAAACTCCATCTCTCGCAGGTCTCCATCACCCCGCCCATGCCCGCTTTCCACGAGCATACGAGCACTGGTTATACGTGGGAAATCATTATCAAGGCAAAATCTCGCAATAACCTATTACGCATTTTCGACTCGCTCGATAAATCGCCATATCTGCATTTCGAGCTCGACCCCATTTCACTACTCTAGCTTTTAAGCGTAAGCAATAGCTTTTACCCCTAAAAAATGTTAAAATAACAAATAATATGAGTAAAAAAGTTGAGAAAAAACCCGTTATCGTTACGCCGGACCCCCGACTCCGTCAAAAATCAACCAAGATTTCTCAGATTGACGACGAAGTACGCAAGATCATCGACGAAATGATTCAATCTTGCATCGATTGGGAGAACGAGCATGAATTCGAGCTATCCGCCGCTATGGCCGCTCCGCAACTTGGCTATAATCGTCGCATTATTGTTGTACGCGAAGATATGAGCGACAAAAACAACACTAACTTCATTGCTCTGATCAACCCAGAAGTTATCAAAACCGAAGGCAAAACGCTCTACGATTACGAAGGCTGTCTTTCTGTACCTAGCATTTATGGCAAGGTTCCTCGCCCAGCCAAAGCTCGCATCAAAGCCCTGCTCGACGACGGCACCGAAGTTCGTCTCAAGCCAACCGATTTCCTTGCTCGCACTATCTTGCACGAAATCGATCACCTCAATGGCATATTATTCATCGACCACATCAAAGACGATCCAAACGCCTTTTACAAACTAGACGACAAGGGCGACTTAGTCCCTCTCGATTACAACAAATACATTAAAGGCAACAAGGATCTCTTTCCAGATGACGACAACGAATAATCAAATCATCTTCTTCGGTAACGAACAACTCGCTCAAGGCATCAAGGCTAGCACGCCAATTTTTGACGCTTTAATCGAAAATCATTATCAAATTTGCGCCCTGGTATTGCCAGCCGCTCGCGTCCGCAAACCATTCCCTATTGCCGTTAAGGCCCAACAAGCCGGTATTCCAATCCATTATGTTTCCAAAGCATCCGAGTTATTGCCAATTATTGAGCAATATCATCCGCAATTAGGAGTCCTCGCCGCTTTCGGTAAGCTCGTTCCAGATAGCGCCATTAATGCCATTCCGGGCGGCATCATCAATATTCATCCTTCGCTATTGCCAAAATACCGTGGCACCACCCCAATCGAGAGCGCACTTCTTAATAATGACCAAACAACCGGCGTCTCAATTATGCGCCTCGTCAAAGCTATGGATGCTGGGCCACTCTTGGCTCAAGCCGAAATCGATATTACCCCCGAAACAAGCAAACAATCACTCTACGAACAGCTCGCCGCCAAAGGCACTGAGCTACTTTTGCAAGTTTTGCCTGGAGCCCTCGCAAAAAATGCCCCTGAGACCGCACAGGACGAAGCACAAGCGACTTTTACGGCAAAGCTCGATAAGTCACAGTCGGAGCTCAAATTCGCCGAGAAAGGCGCCCAGGAGCTCGTACGCGAGGTTATAGCTTTTGCCGGTTTTCCGAAATCCAAGACCATTTTATTGAATAAGCCTTGCACCATAACCGCTGCACACGCCGCCGATCAAGCCACGACAGAACTCGATCAGCTCTGCGCTGACGGCAAATATTTCGTAATCGACCGTCTACTGCCAGAAAATTCCAAGGAAATGGATGCAAAGAGCTTCCTAAACGGCTTCAAAAAATAAAGCACAAAAAAATACCCCCAATAATCGGGGGTATTTTTAAGCGTTAGCTAATATTTCGTCTTTTTGATTACGAATTTCTTCTTGTAGTTCTTTTAGGACTGTTTCAAGAATTTGCGCATAGTCGGGACAATTTTTCCCTAACCAAGTAGCCGTTATGAAATCATTTAGAATTTCCTTACTGCCATCTTGGGAACCGTTCTTTAATAATGCCTGATAAATCGTACTATTCTTATAATCACCTGCCTGACTCAACAAGAATTGAATGGTCGGCTCATCGTTATCGATAATACGCGCAAACTCCTCAAGTTGAGTATCGGTTAGCCCAGCGCTCATTCTTTCGCCAATTCTCGTCTCGAACTGGTCTTGCGCGTATTCCAGAAAACCAGCCTTCTGCTCCTCTGGCATAGAGGATAAGCCAACGCTTTCTAGGAATTCATCGCCAAATTTATACATGACAAATACCTCCTATTTACCACCATTTTAACACAAAAGCATAAGCTCTATAGAATTTTCTTTTTCTTGTATTCTCGCACGAAGAATTCAATGCGATCACCCAACTCGAGCTGAATCTTTTTCGTAGTCTTGAAAGATAGGCCGCCAATTTCGCTCTCCGCAAGAGAAGGTACATCCACCTTACCCTCTTGCACATTAACTACTTCACCGTCACCCAATAATTCTTTCTTGCGATAGAAACGGCAAAGCATACCTGGCGACACGCGCCCCTTCGTTACCTGCCCACCTGCAATAATTTCGGTTTTATCGGTTCGGAATACACCTTTAACTTCGAGTTCGCCCGTTTCTTCTTCGACCACTTCCGCATCAAGCATTTCTTCCATATCGTGCTTCGCGTCGTCAAGCAATTCATAAATCACGCGGAACACGCGCACTGGCACGCCATTACGCTCTGCCATCTTAGCAATCGCATTTGGAACGGATACATTAAAGCCATAAATTACCGTATTACCACCCGATGCCATATAGACGTCGTTCTCGGAAATCGCGCCCACACCAGTAGAAACGATATTTAAGGTAATTTCTCCCTGCGTATCGATTAGACGCAATGAATCAACTACCGACGTTACTGAACCCTGTACGTCACCTTTTACAATTACATTGAAAGTCTTCGTATTATCTGCCACATTCATCATGCGCAACAAATCACTACTGGTCACATTCGCGCTAGCACTTTCATTGCTTTCAGCCTGTGCGTTTAATAGCGCCATTTTGCGCGCCGTCTTCTCGTCGGCTACTTCTTCGAACTTATCACCAAAGTTTGGCAATTCCTTAAAGCCAGTTACTACCACTGGAGTCGAAGGCGTTGCTTTGCCCTTTGGCTTACCGCGCCAGTCCACCATTGTGCGGATTTTTGCATAAGTTTTGCCAGCCACAATAAATTCACCAGTCTTCAATTCACCGCCAGTCACCAATAGATTCACTACCGAACCCTTACCGACTTCCATATGGCTTTCAATTACTAAACCCTCCGCTGGAATATTTACATCGGCTTTCAGCTCATCAATATCAGCCGTTAAGAGAATCATGTCCAAAAGTTGCTCAACATTTTCGCCAGTTTTAGCGGAAATCGGCACCATAATAGTGTCGCCACCCCATTCTTCTGGATTGAGATTAAAATCTGTCGCAAGCTGCGCTTTGGTGCGATCAATGTTTGCACCTTCCTTATCAATCTTGTTAATTGCCACAATAATCTTTGCATTGGCCGCCTCGGCAAACTTAATTGCCTCAGCCGTCTGTGGCTTTACGCCGTCATCGGCCGCCACCACAATCACCACAATATCGGTCAGCATTGCACCATGCTGGCGAATCGCAGCAAAAGCCTCATGCCCCGGCGTATCCAAAAAAGTAATTTTGCGATCTTTATACTCTAGCTGATAAGCCGAGATGTGCTGGGTAATACCACCCGCCTCATCGTCTACCGTCTTCTTCTTCAATAGAGTATCCAATAAAGTAGTCTTACCGTGATCGACATCCCCCACCCCCGCCACAACAGGTGGGCGCAATTTCGCATCTTTAGATAACTCACGCTTAATACCCGGAATCTTGGCTGAATTCTCTTTTTTCTCAAAACGCACATTCGTAAAACCAAGTTCTTCGGTCATAATCTGCGCCGTTTCGGCATCTAGGCGCTGATTGATCGTAGCCATGATACCATTCTTAAACAACTCGCCAATCAGGTGCGTAACAGATACACCCAAGGCATTCGCAAGCTCGTCTACCGTAATCGAGCCAGAAATCTGTATTACCTTTTCTTCCACTTTCTAGCTCCTTTCTTCTTAGATGATACAGAAACGTATAAAAAATACGCAAAAAACTTCTTTAATTCTACCACATCTGAGGGTAAATAGCAAAAATCACAATAGTCGAATTAGTGGCAATTGTTCGCGCGCCATACTTATTTCCATTTTACATCAAAAAATATCCCACCACTGCGGATGGGATACTTTTATAGTGCGTTTTACTGATTATTTTTTATCAGTAAAGCTCAAAGAAATCTTGCGACCTTCTTTGTCGATGTCGAGGATTTTGAATTCTTTGCGCTCATTAAGCGTAAAGATCTTCTCTGGATCAACATCGCTGCCTTCACCAAGCTCAGAAACGTGAACCAAAGCCTCCACGGCTGGTGAAATCTGAACAAATGCACCAAATGGAGTGATACGAGTAATCGTACCTTCAACTTTGTCACCCTTCTTGAAGTTGGCAATCTCAGAAAGCCATGGATCTTCTTGAAGTTGCTTCATCGAGAGGCTTAAGCGATCTTTGTCGATGGCAATAATCTTTGCCTCTACAGTTTCGCCAACCTTTACGTAATCGGCTGGGCTATTAACACGTTCCCAAGAAATCTCGGAAATGTGAACGAGACCTTCAATACCGTCTACATTTACGAAGATACCAAAGTCTACAACACCGGTCACTACACCCTTCACTACGTCGCCAACAGAGAGCTGAGCGAAGCGTTCTGCGAGACCATCCTTGATTGCTTCCTTCTCGGAAAGAATCAATTTGTTCGTCTTGCGATCAGCGTCAAGAATGCGAACACGGATCGTTTGACCAACGAGCGTATTGAGGCGTTGCAAAATTTCGTCCTTATCAGAACCACCAACGCGTGGATAGTGTTCTGCTGAAAGTTGTGAAACTGGCAAGAAGCCACGAATACCTTCGTATTCTACGAGCAAACCACCGCGGTTTGCGTCGAACGGTTGAACCTCGATAATTTCACCAGCTTCGAGCTTGGCA
>DEGE01000028.1:5841-7158 GCA_002351365.1 Candidatus Saccharibacteria bacterium UBA2834 | reverse complement strand
GAAGTGAAAGCAAAACCATGCCATCATCCATTTCAGTATCAACTACCGAAGCGGAGACTTTGTCGCCTTCCTTCAACTGGCGGCCAAATGCCACCTCACGACGTGGTACAAGACCAACACCGCGTGCACCGAGGTCAATCAAGATCTCATGCTTTTTTACGGACATAACGACGCCGTCAATCGTGTCACCAAGGACAATTGGATTGCTTTCCTCTGCAGCGAGGAGTTCATCCATAGTTACTTTAGCTTTTGTAGCCATTGATTATATTTTTCCTTCCGTCGGGAATGCTCATTATTCTTCGTACCTACAAAAAATAGTGAGCATCCCCCACTACTCACTATTCTACCTTAAAACGCTTATCTAGTAAAGCAAAAGCTATTTGCGAACTTTCTCTTTTGCCCAAGCCGCATTCAAGCTTAACAAATAAGCCGTCGCTGCCATACCGAGAATTGCGATTGTTGCATCAACTGGACCAGTCTTTGGCATTTGGCTAGCATCAGCACTCGAGCTACCATTTGCTGCGTTGCTACCGTTTGAACCACCGTTGCTATTGCCGCCGCTAGTTGCACCGCCATTCGCCGAGCTACCACTGTGTGAATTCTTTTCATCACTGCTCGAGCTCGATGATCCATCCTTCTTTTCGGAAGATGATTTATCTTCAGATTTTTCTTCCGATTTTTCTTCGCTCTTTGAGCTATCACTATTTGCACTACTATTGTTGGTGTTTTCGTCGCCATCAACGGCTACAATTTCACCATTGGCGCCGTCATTCGCCAATTCTGCTTCAGTGTTACTTGGTTTTTTGTTCATCGTTAAGGCGATTACGAGACCAGCAATCAAGATAATTGCAATCAACCCGATTACTGCTCCCCAGCCCCAGCGCCTATACTTCGTATTGGTGTCCATTTCTCTTCTCCCTAAAATTGCCTAAATTATACCACCGATTCTCCCTATTCCCAAGCATAAGCACCTCATAAATGACCGATAGTGCATTTGGGCGGTTATCTGGGTTATAATAGTAGTATGTATTTGTGTGTGGATATCGGTGGGACAAAAACTCTACTTGCCCTGCTTGATCAAAACGGCAAGCTTCTTCATTCCGTCAAATTTCCCACTATCGATAATCAAGCTAAATTCTATTCCGTTTTGCGCCAACAAATTAAAGTCAACTTCGTCATGTCCTGCATCGATGTTATCTCTGTTGCTATGCCTGGCATCGTCAAAAACAACAAGGCCATTTACCTCGGCAATTTATCTTGGCACGATTTCGATCTTGCTACACTCCTAGGCCAAGACTTTCAAAAACCCGTTTACAT
>DEGE01000028.1:2760-5822 GCA_002351365.1 Candidatus Saccharibacteria bacterium UBA2834 | reverse complement strand
CTCGCCGAAGCGCGCAACTGCACTGGTCGCAGCCTCTACTTTACATTCTCTACCGGCATCGGAGGCGGCGTCATCGAAGATGGACACATTCTTAAACGTTTCCAAGACTTCGAACCCGGCCACAACGAATATGTTTATCTTGGCAAAAAGGCCGAATGGGAAGATTTAGCCGCCGCCAGTGCCATTAACAAAAAATACGGCAAACTCGTCACTGAAATCACCGACGCAGCCGATTGGCAAGACATCGTTAATCGCATGCTACTCGGCATTGTTCCGCTCACGACTTCTATTAAGCCGGATCGCATTATTTTCGGCGGCCCGCTCGGCCTCGCCCTCAATACCTATCGCGCTCAACTCAAAAAATCCCTCGACCGTGAACTCCCTAATAAGATTGCTCGCCCGCGCTTGATGGTGGCAAAGTACGGCAGTTACTCTGTTATTTATGGATGCTACTACTATGCCAGGATCAAACAATCTCATCGCTAAACTTAAAATCGATTACCCCGAACTCACTTTCGAACTCGGACCACGCGATACTTTTCGTCCGCCACATACGGTCCTCTACACCAAAAAGTCCGCGCCGCTTCTCATCTTGCACGAAGTTGGCCATTACCTCACCAAAGAAACCGACTTCGAATCAGACATTGAGCTACTCAAAATCGAGTCCCTCGCCTGGGAACAAGCCCGCCGCCTCTGTCGCAAATATCGCATTAAGTGGGACGAGGATTTTACTCAAGATCACCTNNCATTAAGTGGGATGAAGATTTTGCCCAAGATCACCTCGATAGCTACCGCGACTACCTCTATACTGCATCACTTTGTCCAAATTGCAATATTACTGGCTATCAAGATAATAAGGGCGATTATCATTGTCCTCTCTGCGATCATCATTGGCCCAGTCCCGGTCGCCCCGAATAACAAAAAGCACCCCGCCGAAACGAGGTGCTTTTAAGATGATATTTATAAAAACTAATTAAGCGTTCTTTTTAGCTTTACCGCGCTTGGAGATGCGACCACCCTTTGCACCAGCAATCTTTGCTAGTTCTGGGTTAGCAGCAAAACCACCGGTATGACCATTACGGCCACCTTTACGACCGATTTCAGCGTAAAAGTCCTTACCGTATTTAGTTTTGTTCGTTGCGGCAGCTTTCTGACCGCCAGCTTTTGTTCCAGCCATCTTATATATTTCCATTCTGCCCACCAAATTTACTTTTATATACAACCACCCTTTCGCAAGCCGCAACTCCGAAGAATTGCCCCTTTCTCAGGTGCTTATGGTAATTCTAGCATAATGCTTACATTTTGTCAAGTCGTTTTTGCTTAAAAATATGTCATAATATACGAACAAGCCTTAAAATCCCACAAAAATACCCCCAAATTTCACAACTTGAAGGTATCAATACTCGACTTTTTGCCGAAAACGGCCTTAGAGCGCGTTTTATGCGCTCATGCTCTATTTTTTACCGAAAAGTCCTTTAATTTTATCCATTGCGCCGCCCGCCAAAAACCCTACAACGGCATTATAAATTTCATTGGCTTTCTTTTCGTCGATTTTTAATTTTTCCGTCAAGGTCTTAACAATATCATCTTTGTTGGCATGCCCTACTAGCGATTTGCCGTCCAGTAGTTTTGCGGCTTTTTCCGCCACACCCTCCGGCAATTCCACTTTTTCCTTAATTGCGGCAATAATTTGATCCTTATCCATACGCTCTCCTTTTCTTTCATTATAAACAAAAAAAAACACCCGCTAGGGTGCTTCTAAAAAATGGTGGAGTAGATTAGACCGAAGCCTAATCATACCCCATATATAAAAAATGGTGGGGATATGTGGACTTGAACCACAGACCTCGTCATTATCAGTGACGCGCTCTAACCAGCTGAGCTATATCCCCAACTAGATTCAATTCTACTAAAATCTCCGATTTTTTGCAAGGTGCAAAGCTGATGTTGTACAATAAGCATATGCATTGGGAATTTCAAATAGGCTGGAGTATCGCGGGCTTAGTCGCAATGATAGCTGGCGTTTTAATCACTCGCTTTCACAAACAAATTGCCGACGAGATCGCTGGCGGCGTTATGAATTACGACAAAGTTAAATTAGCCGGCCTACTCGCAATCGGCGTTGGCTTTATCTTCCTCACCTGCCTCCATACCACTATCTTTTACCTATTTCTTCATATCATCGCGCCAGGCCGATTCTAAAAGACAACAAAAATCCGCCACAAGCATGGCGGATTTTTTTATCTATCTATAATTCAACACGGAAACAATTCGTGTCGCGCAATTCTGCACCATGGCTTTCGTAAAAACCGGCTGCTCCTTCTTTCTTTTCGCGGCTCGAGCTAGTGAATTCCAATCTGCGACAACCTTTCTGGCGCCCCCATTCTTTAATCGCCTCAAGCATTTGGCCACCCACGCCCTGCCCGCGACAATTGCTATCAACCACTAAATCTTCCAGATACGCATTACGATCCAATGTCGCCATTACAATCGACATAATCGCCATGCCGACTACTTCATCCTTTTCATTTACTGCCAGCAAGATGTCGTGGTATGGCGACTCAATCAATTCCTCAATCTTTTCGCGTTCAATCGGCGAGCCATCNNGCATCGTGGCGCGCACTCAATTGTTGACGCAACTTGCCCATTGCCGCCGCAATGTCGCCATCATATTCCGTAAGAGGTGAAATATCTATCATGCACCAATCTCCTTTTTGATTAATTCCGCTAAAGCCTCGCCAGCCGTTTCGACTAGCTCCATCGACTCCGCTTCGACCAATATCCTTAACTTATTTTCCGTACCAGAATAACGACAAAATACGCGACCACGTCCATCCAAGGTCTCTTCTGCTTCAGCCAAAGCCTCATTCCAGCCCGGCACCTCTTCCAATGGACGTTTTTCGCGCACCATTAGTCCCCACTGCTTACTTGGCATCATCTCATAATCCGGCCACAAATCTGCCAATCGACACTTCTTTTCGTGCGCAATCTTCTGCAACATTAATGTTACGAATACCGCATCGCTACTGTTTAACCACGGCAAATACATAATATGACCAGAG
>DEGE01000028.1:470-2750 GCA_002351365.1 Candidatus Saccharibacteria bacterium UBA2834 | reverse complement strand
AGCCATTCTCCATGCATTTTTGCGCCACAAAGCGATCGCCATTTACAACTTTTTCGACCTTAATGCCCTGCGCATTCAAATATTTGATAGCGCCAAGATTGGAGTATTCCGTCAAAACTACGGTGTCACCAGCTAGTTCGCCCTTTTCTTTCAGATATTGCGACAAAACCGACACTTCGCGATCACCATCCCAGATGCGCCCCTCTTCGTCAACAATCATTACGCGATCGGCATCACCATCCATAGCCACGCCAGGTAGACCGCGTTCTTTAGCGATCTTCGCGACATTCTCTGGATACAATGCACCACAGCCATCATTAATATTCTCGCCATCTGGCTCCGGGCTAATTACGTCAACCTTCAAGCCGAATGCCTCCATCACGGCTTTATCAAAATACTGACCCGCACCAGACGCAGCGTCATAGACAATTTCGCCATCGAGCTGAATATCGCCCAAGACTTCACGTGCTGCCTTAATATAGGCCTCTAGAGCATCCTGATTAGGCTCTAAATTCAACTCTGCGGCGTTTTTCGGCTCCACATCATCATCGACCTCACCCTCAAAGTACAAGTCCTCTACGGCCAATTCTTCCTCGTCTGACAGCTTATCGCCATCGGCCCGAAATACCTTTACGCCGTTATCGGTTGCCGGATTATGCGACGCCGTCATCATCGCGCCACCATCCGCCGCTTCGTTATGTTTAATCAAAATCGACAAAGCCGGTGTCGGCAAAATGCCACAATCTACAATTTGCGCACCCTCCGCTTTGGCGCCAGCCACGAATTCGTCCGCCATCCAAGTGCCGCTAATTCGCGTATCGCGTCCAATCATTAATGTTGGTTGTTTCTTTAGGTACTTTGCCACGGAAGCACCGAGTTTTCGCATTGCGTTTGGTCTCAATGGCCACACACCCACCTTTTCGCGAATTCCGTCCGTAGCGCCAAAAATTCGTTTTTCCATGCTTTTATACTAGCACAGCCAGTGCGACGTTTTCGCCCTTTCTCGCCAAATCAAAACTGCGCCATTTTATCGTCAAAATTGTTCAGTTTGTAAAAAATACAATAATCACCCCTGTTAATTTTGTATAACAATTTTATTCAAAATTGTTGACAAGCTCGAAAATATTGCTTATAGTTAAATTAGCTTATATAAATATTCGCAGTTTATATGAGCAGTACCATTGCAAAAACAAACACGTTTAAAAACATCAAAAACAAAAACATCAAAAAGAAGCTCCAGCGTAGATCGTGGCAATAATTATCCCTCAAGGCCATGTATCCTTTACCTGGAGCTTTTTGACTACCCTCTGCTCCATCAAAAAATCCGACCTTTGCCGGATTCTTTTTATTTTTCTTTTATATCTTGAAATGGCCAGTCTCGCACGTATTTATCTAAGATATCAAAGGTTTTTTGCAGGCTCTGCTTGGTTGTATCTATTTGATGGCACTCTTCCGGATAGCCCAATTTACGCGCTTCTCGCCGCAATCTTGCATCTACCGTCTTCGCTAAGGCATAGCCTTTACGAATCTTGCGTCGCCGTCGTTTTGATTCATCCCCCACCAACATAATCGGAATAAAATCAAAGTCATATTGCTCCGCCATCTTACGAAAATCGTCTAAATAAAATGGCCCATCCACTAGCGCACCTTCTATCACTACAGACTTTTTTGTGCCAAGATATACCGCCAAGACCATCTTTAGATTATTAAGACCATAAATGCGATCACTTTTGCGCGATATTCGTTTAATCATACTGGCCGGATTCATTGCGAATACAAAATCATCCTCGCACAATAATGCATAATCATTCTTCCGTGCCAACATCTCAGACAGTGTACTTTTGCCCGCCCCAGAATGACCAACGATTACCACCAGTTTCTTGTTCATCTTATCTATATCTTAACATAAACGCCATCAGATACGTTAATCCTCATGTTGATCTTGACTATCACCCTCTTCGTCGTCGTCACTCTTCTCGTCAAAATTCCAGCCATTATCCCAATTTTTGCCGTCATCTGATACTAACGAATTGTCGTATCCTTCTGGTAAATTCAACTTCCAATCTGGGTTACTCCCCGGGATCGGTCGACTTTCACCGCCACGCATAATACATCCTCCTCTCTTATCTTGTATCTATTATAACCAAAAAAGCACCTCGCGGTGCCTTGGTTTAACAATTTAGTTGTGCAACTAAGTTATCATCCGTTCTTATCAAGCTTATGTTGCATCTAGCAAGCTAGAAAGTGTAATAAATTAAGCTTATATCTATTACTGCAACC
>DEGE01000028.1:0-273 GCA_002351365.1 Candidatus Saccharibacteria bacterium UBA2834 | reverse complement strand
TTACTAGCGATTCCGACTTCAAGGAGGCGAGTTTCAGCCTCCTATCCGAACTGGGACCGGCTTTGGTGCGATTTGCTTCATCTCGCGACTTCGCTTCGCATTGTACCGGCCATTGTAGCGCGATTCTAGCCCAAGGCGTAAGGGAAATACTGACCTGACATCATCCCCTCCTTCCTCCTCGTTACCGGGGCAGTTTCAGTAGAAAAATCCAACTACTGACAAGGGTTGCGCTCGTTGATGGACTTAACCAAACATCTCACGACACGAGCTGAC
>DEGE01000034.1:33073-35916 GCA_002351365.1 Candidatus Saccharibacteria bacterium UBA2834 | reverse complement strand
CTAAAATCATTTTGTCGCATTAACGGTAATGGTGAAGTTACAGTCCACGAAAGCGGCACCGGCTCAGTAACTCAAGGTTCAAGCCAAGGCTCAAGTCAAAGCACGAAAACGAACACTGGCGCCTCCAACACTGACGCCGGCTCCAACTGAACCTCAAGTAGCATCTCCGGTAGCGATATTACTTGGATCGGCGACTCTTATTCTTGCGGTGCCTTATCAATCATTAAAGAAAAGTTCTCTGGGATTTCCTTTGGCGGCTCTGAATGTGACGCAAATTCATATATTATGAGCAACAAAGGCGTAGGAGACAGATATGGTGGCGGCACTTCCAACCCACCAGCCCTCACCATCCTTAAACGCGTAGCTGACGCCGGAGATCTTAAATCCTATCTCGTAATGGCGGTCGGCACCAATGCGGGTTGGGACGATAACGAAGTTAACCAGCTTAAAGAAATCATGGCCTCGCATCCCGATACTAAGGTCATCCTCGTAACCGCCAAAGCAAAGGCGCACCTAATGTCCGACGACAACGGCACCAATGATCGACTCAAAGCACTGGCCGACAGTGAAGAGAACTATTATCTAGCCGACTGGGCGGCTGCTTATGACGAAAGCTATTTTGCCGAAAATAGCACTCACCCAACCGCTAATGGCGGCTACGAAAAATGGGTAGAAGTCATTGCTGGAGCGCTCAGCGGAGTTAAAAACGATTGCACCTCACATGAAGGCGACTATCCGCAATATTATCAAGGTAATTACGAAAACAGTGACCACGAAAATGCACCAGGTGATTGGACTGGCATATCTTACGATGGCGGCACGGTGGCAGATTCCGGTTGCGGCGCGGTCTCGATGGCGATGCTTGCTACTGTAGCCTCAGGTAAGGATGTTTACCCGCAAGATATTATCGAAATTACCGCACCAAACAACTATGTTTACACATCGCCAACAGTGCTCGACCCATTAGTCGGCGAAAAATATGGCTTTGAAGTTATAGCCGAAACTTACTCATCGAAGAGTGAAGCTTATGACAAAATGAAAGACTACTTAAACCGAGGATATATGATTCACCTATCCGGTGATGGGTTTTATGAAGGGCTTTCAACCTACGATACAGCGGGGCATTATATTGGAGTCTTTAGTATAGATAGCAACGATCAAGTTTGGATTGCTAATTCCGCCACCGAAAATAGCCAAAGATCACTCCAGAGCGTAGCCGATTTCATTCATAATGGCGAATTCACGGCCATCAAGGGCGGCGGTGGCACTGGCGATTCTTGCCTAAATTATTGTACGGGCGGAAACAACAGAGTAGGTGAGACTGGGCTCACATTCGAACAAGCCAAAACCTTCATGATGCACTATGGCGAAAACAAAAATGGTAGCTCCGAAGCCGCAGTAGGCGCATTATGGGACTTCTGTAACGGCGGCGGCTCTAACTGCGTCACATTCTCCGCATTCTTTATGTATAAATTTACGGACATTCCGAATATGGGCCCAACCGGCAACGGGAATGAAGTTGTAGATACAGTAGTAGGCTGGAACGTTGGCGCCACCCGCGGTACCGAGCCACAAGTCTACGCCATTCTCAGTACTGATCCAATCCACACCGCTGTCGTACTCGGACACCACGACGGCAAATGGATTATTGGCCATGCGAGCTGCAATTATGAAGGTCGCGGCATTGGCAATGGCGGCAATGGATTACTTAATGGTCCCGGCGACAGTAAAGGTGGCGGCTCCGGCTTCGTCGCCCTCGAAGAAAGCGATAATCCTGATGAATGGCAGTGGATGGCGCCAGGCGTTAGATTTGCCTATCCACGAGAGGTATACGTAGATAAAATAGAGGAGTACTTAAACAGTGGCGTCTAATTGGTCTGAATTATTCATAAATAATAATGGCACAAAAAAGGCCAGCCCGATTCTGCTGATCTTCATCGCCTTTCAAGCATTGTTGCTAGTCGTAGTTTTAGTTACCATCATATGGTTCAATAACGACAAAGTACCAGATGACGATTTTACGCGCTATAAGAGAATCCCGGAATTGGCCGTAGAAAATCTAGACAACAAAATTCCTGATTTGAAAAACTACCAAATCGAGAGCATTCAAAAGAAAGTGTTTCAAATCGTCAGCGAAAACACCGATAGTGTTGATACCGACAACATCAAAGCCGTCATCCGCAACGACGAGACACACTTACAGACCTTTGACGGTCAGTCGACATATTTCAACATCATATTAGACATTCCAGAAATAGAACAATCTTACCGAGTCATCTATAGCTCCAACGCTGTGGTCGACCCAGAAGTATCAACCTTTGTGTTGTGCCTGGAGGATGATGAAGAAATCATCTATCAAGACTTCGATTGCAAGAGCAGCGACGACAAGTCTATCAAAGAAAAAATCGTAGCAGCCTATTTGAAACTCTTTAATTCGGAATATGAATATTTCTCGGCCTACATTAGCCAAGACGATGCATCCAAAATCGTCATTAGTCCTTCCGTAACTTACGACAACGACGAAGCAACCAAAGCAAAATACATCAACGAAGTCAAAGCATCGATTGAATCGCTAGGTATGTCGCCCGATAACTACACTTACTACGTCCGCACTGCCGATGACGTCAATTACAGAAATTAGCTACCAAAACTAGCATTTTCACCCCTTGTAATTAATCTAAAAGCACGTATAATTAAATCGCACACTTCGAAGGGAGAGTGTGTGATTTTTTTAGGGAGTAAATTTGCTTATGCTCTCTAATCCCTTGCACCTTAAAAGGAGGTTAGATATATGGTGTACCTAGTAGTAATCTGCATCTCAATCCTTGCGCTCGACTATGTTG
>DEGE01000034.1:29910-32976 GCA_002351365.1 Candidatus Saccharibacteria bacterium UBA2834 | reverse complement strand
TATAAGATCATTATTCCGGTCATCATCGTCGTTGCCGCTATCTTTACGTGTTTCATCGAAAAGACTAGTGGCATTACCTTCATCGTGGGCGCGACCATGAGTAGCTTGGGCTGTATTATCGGCATGCGAAGCGCGACCTACGCCAACGTGCGTACGGCAAACACAGCTCGCACTACCAAGAAAATCGGGCCAACCACCCAGACGGCCTTGAGAGGAGGAAGCGTCAGTGGGCTATGCGTGCCAGCTTTTGGCTTGCTAGGCCTAATGCTCATTCTCATCGTCGCCGGAGGCATTAAGCTTGGTCAAACCGGCGGAGGCCTCATTGCATCTTTCAGCTGCAATCCGTCAATAATGCGTCTCACGACATATTCGCTGGGTTGTTCTCTCGTAGCAATGTTTAATCGTATTGCGGGAGGAAACTACACCAAGGCGGCCGATATCTCTGCAGATATCGTTGCGAAAATCCGCCATGACATGCCGGAAGATGACAGCCGCATGCCGAACACAATCGCCGACTTTATCGGCGATAACGTGAACGACATTGCCGGCAACTGTTCCGACTTGCTCGAAAGCTTCGTTGCAACCGTAGTTGCCTGCCTCTTAATCGCAGGCACACTGGCATCGAATGGTACGAATCAGGCACTTTTCAATGCCACAAGTATTTATCCGATTGCGATTGCGGGCTTTGGATTAGTTGGAAGTGTAGTCGGCATCATGTATGCGCTGCACCACAAGGCAAGCGACAATCCGTCGCAAGAACTCGACATGGCTACAAACATTTCAGCATTGATTGTAATCGTAGCAAGTCTTTTTGCCTCCAGAATCATTTTTGGCGGCATCGAGCTCTATGATTCTTTCTTACTCGGCTGGATTTCGCCGTGGATTGCAAGTGTCCTCGGCATCGTTAGCGGTGTTGCAATCGGTAAAATCACCGAATACTACACCGGAACAGAATTTAGTCCCGTCAAGAAATTGGCCGCGATGGCCACCGAAGGCGAGGCTTTCGTGGTAACCAAGGGAGATGCCATCGGTTCACGCTCATGCTTGTTACCGATTGGAACAATTTGCCTGGCGCTCATCGTCTCGGGCATTTTGTGCGGCATCTATGGCATCGCGATTGCAGCGCTGGGAATGTTGAGTTTTGTAGGCACGACAGTTTCAATTGACGCTTTTGGCCCTATCGCCGACAACGCCGGCGGTATCGCGGAGAGCTGTCATCTTGACGCCGATATTCGAGTCATTACGGATAAATTAGACGCCGTCGGCAATACCACGGCTGCTATCGGTAAAGGATTCGCTATTGGTTCCGCCGCTTTTGCTACAGTTTCACTCATCTTTGCCTATGTGGGTAGCTATTCAGCCGGCACGCCGGTCTTGAACGTAGCTAATTACATGGTCATCGCAGGAGCGATCCTGGGCGGCGCATTCATCGAGTATTTTTCTGCGTTGTTGACCGATCACACGATTGAATCTGCCCACCTTATGGCAGAGGAAGGTGATCGCCAACTCTCAATTCCGGGCGTCCTCGAAGGTACAGTTAAACCCGACTATAACAGATGCATTGATTTGGCGGCCCGTCAGGCATTACGCAAAATGCTGGTTCCGTCATTACTCGCTCTGTTCATCCCAGCCATCGGCGGAATTCTCTTTGGCGTAGAATTCGTTGGTGGTATCTTAGTCGGCGCAACAATCGTCGCAATTCCGCGTGCCGTATTTATGGGAAATTCTGGCGGCGCATTCGACAATGCTAAAAAGTATGTTGAATCCGGTCAGCTGGAAGGGCACGGCAAAGGTTCTGCGGCACATAAAGCTACCGTCGTGGGTGACACCGTTGGTGATACCAGAAAAGACGTCGTTGGCGTAGCACTCGATATCTGCATTAAGCTGATGTCCACAGTCGCAAACACGCTCGCACCTCTTTTCGCATCGATTCACCTTTTCTAATTATTCTCTCTAGGGTCATTCGACCCAAAGCACCTTATTCGATTTATAAGGAAATCCATTAGCTTCTGCTATATGCAGGTTTCCATTAGCCCCACTCTGTGGGAGGACCCCGGCAAATGCAGGCTTTCTGCACGATACCGGGGTTTTTCTTGGTTTATACTTAGTGTATATGTTCAAAAAATATAAGCCATTCCTCAAGCCATTCTTATTTATTTTTGTTATCTACTGCATTAGCATGCTGGCAATTTGGCGCTCCGGCGTCTCATTCATTGATGATAATGGTCGTGCACTCACCGGCAAAGGCTGGACCTCGGACTTCAACCGGTATTCTTCGTCAATTCTCTCGTTTTTTCTCATTCAATTAAATACCAGTCTCGTCGACATTTCACCATGGTCACAAATTATCGCGATGGCGTTTTTGGCTGCCGCCAGCCTTTTAATGGTTTATTATTTTGGCAACATTCACAAAAAGACTCATTTGGCCGCGTCGACACTAGTCGGGCTCACGCCTTTCACGTTGGTCTGCTGGCTCTATAAGTTCGATGCGCCGTGCATGGCCATGGCATTACTTACAAGCACAATTCCATTCATTTTTATCAAAGAGAGTAGCACTAAAAAAGATCTTATCAAGTTCACTATCGCATCCATAATTGGATTACTAATTACGCTAACTTCATATCAGGCCTTCAGTGGTGTTTACTTATTAGTCGCACTTGCCTTCGTTCTAAAATATTTCCTCGGCGAACAAAAATTACAGCCACTGTTCAAATATCTCGGTTGCGGACTATTTAGCTTCTTGATTGCCGGCATCGCTTTTAAGCTACTTCCGACTGCCTCCGGCTATCGCTCGATTGAAACTCTGAGCTTTAGTAATCTCATTCCTGGCATTTTCCATAATATCGCCAACATTTTTACGCAAATTTTCGCCAGTTTCGCGCCAAGCTGGATTTTATTTACTGCACTTAGTCTTATTTGCGCAAGTATTACAATCTTTATCAACACGAAAAGCAAGACCGGTCGCAAATTCATTAACCTTGCAGCCTTCATCATCTTTTTTCTCCTTGCCATTCCATTTTCCTACGGCATCTACTTACTGCTTGCCGATGCGCCAACCAATCCACG
>DEGE01000034.1:28545-29809 GCA_002351365.1 Candidatus Saccharibacteria bacterium UBA2834 | reverse complement strand
CTTCACCATTGGCAACGCTTTGTCCGATCAATACGAATACAGCAACAACATCAACGCCGCTGTCGCGGGAAGTCTCACTCAAACCTATAGCAGAGAAGAACTCGCCGCTAAAAAACTAAAAGTTCATGGCGACATCGGCCTAGCGCCAAACGTTCAACACGTAAACGACCTATATCCAACCACTTCGCAAATTATCGATGAGTTTCAAACCGGTCTCTCTCAAACGACTTGGGGATCGTGGCGACTGCGTTTTAATTACGGGCTCGAATATAATCACTATGAGTTGCTCGAACAAGATGTAAATTGCACGAATGGCGAAATCAAATATGACGGCTATTATAACTCCATCACCGAACAAGACGGCAATATCTGCGTCGAAATTAAATAGAGCAAGAAAAAACGCCCAAGCGGGCAGTTCTATATAAATTGGTGATCCCGAAGGGAGTCGAACCCTTGATTTTCTGGATGAGAACCAGACGTCCTGGACCACTAGACGACGGGACCAATTACTTTTATATATTAACAGAAAACCAAAACCCTGTAAACCGGCCATCCAAATTACAACATATTTTTGACTTTTTTAAACACTAACAGATTGAGTAGTATATAATGAGGGTATGGTAAGACTGAAACACTATTGGCGCATTGTTTTCCCAATCGCAATCGCCCTCATTATATGGTTCTTTTCAGCCGCCAGTGGCGACGCATCAAATAGTCAATCAATGAGCGTGGCAAGTTGGCTCGGATGGCCACACGATATTACGCGCAAAATCGCCCACGTCGTCTTGTATTTAGCCTTTGGCGCTAGCCTCGCCTTTTACAGCAAAGGCCGCTATCCAAAGACCTTCCCGCGCTATGAGGCGCTTATTTTTAATATGATTATTATCGTTGTCTGGGGTGCAATCGATGAAATTCATCAACTGCTCGTAGCAGGGCGTAATGGCGCGTTCTCTGATGTCGTCCTCGATACTGTCGCCGGGCTCTGTGGCTTATTGCTCTATATTGCATTCTATTGCCTCATCTGGCAAAAAATCGAAGAACGGCCCAAGAGCCGCCACAAAATCAAGAATTATTAACTATACTTCTATTATATCACACTTGCGACATTTTGTCAATTTTGCTAAAATAGAAGTATGAAATTACCAGTAGTCGCAATCATCGGCCAAACCAACGCCGGCAAATCTAGCATCTTTAATCGCCTCGTTCGCAAGTCGCAGGCTATTGTTGCGCGCGAAGCTGGTACCACTCGAGACAACGTGGTCGG
>DEGE01000034.1:26227-28528 GCA_002351365.1 Candidatus Saccharibacteria bacterium UBA2834 | reverse complement strand
GTACTACTCGGGACAATGTCGTCGGAAACGTAGAAGGGCAATATGTCCTGATCGATACCGCCGGTTTGAAAGATCCAAACGACGAATTCGAGGCCCACATTCAAGACCAAATTGACGACGCTGTTAATTCTGCCGACATGATTTTGATTGCCATGGATAGCACCAAGTATCCAAATCACGACGACAAGCTTATTGCCAAAAAGGCACTCAAATCCGGCAAGCCGACCATTCTTCTTCTTAATAAATCAGACCTCGGCGAGGCTTTACCACTCGAAGAGTTCTATAGTCTTGGTATTAGCGACCCAATTCGTAGTTCCGCCACCACTGGGCTCGGTCTCAATGAACTCCGCGGCCGTATTTTGCAAAGCCTCAAAGATGCCGGCTTCAATACGCACCAAAAGGCTAGCAAAACCGAGTCACTCAAACTTGCCTTAATTGGCCGCCCAAATGTTGGCAAATCTAGCCTCTTTAATTCACTAGCTAAGAAACAGCAAGCCATTGTCGCAAATCTTTCTGGCACCACCCGCGATGTTAACCGCACCGAAATTCGCTATAAAGGTCAAACCATCGAATTGCTCGACACTGCCGGTCTTCGTAAACCAGGCAAGCGTGAAGTTGGCATCGAAAAGTTCTCGGCCCTNNGCTTGCCGCCATCGAAGAAGCCGATATTTGCTGCCTCTTAGTCGACGCCACCGAGCCACACTCCAAGCTCGATCAAAGTCTCGCCGGTCAAATCGTTGACGCTGGCAAGGGCATCATCATCGTCGTCACCAAAACCGACCTCGAGCATAAAGATTCCGACGAAATTCTCGATAATCTCGAATATGATTTCAATTTCGTGCCTTATGCGCCAGTTGTCATGACATCTAGCCTAACCGGCAAAAACGTTACGAAAATTTTTGAACTCGCCCAGCAAATCGACAAAGCTCGCCACGCCGAACTCAAAACTTCCGATCTCAACAAGCTACTCGAAGACGCTGTCCGCTCACATGCGCCAGCCGGCCTCAAAAACACACATCCAAAACTTCGTTACATGGTGCAAACCGACACTTGTCCACCATGGTTTGTGGTTTATGGCAGCAATCTCAGTCTCCTGCACTGGAGCTACAAGCGCTATCTCGAACGCCGTCTGCGCGAAGCCTACGATTTTACTGGCACGCCAATTTGCTTTAGTTTTCGAAATCGCGACTAATCTGTTATTATATAAGCACAACAGAGTGGGCTTAAGTTGTATTCCAGACTTAAGCTCGTTTTGTTTAATGGCTCTTTATTAGCATGCACGCCAAGTCAAAAGGAGGGGTATTTTATGGCTAAGAGAAGAGAATTTCACCCTGCGCTTATACCAGCGCTAGATGCACTCATCGGAGACCCAGGTTTAATTTCTCCAGCAAGGGACAGCAAATTGAAGGCTGAGGATCTCTACATCCCGGCCCAATACATTGACCGTATCCGTGAATTCCGCGACGAGCAGAGCAGTCGTGGCGAATCTGCCACAAAACTGCTGAACGCCTTCGCTCGCATTCTGGAGGCAATCCATTACAAGAACAAAGATGAGACATTTGTCTGCGCAAACGGCATGCGCATCCATTTCGTGCCCGGCAATGAGCTTAATCTGAACGGCAATAACGGCCGCTCCGGCTCAACTACTCATGCGTTGGCTACCGCGCGTTATGTTCAGGAAAAAGTCGGCAAGGAAAATGTCGCTATCTTAACTGGCGACAGCTACATGTCCGCCAAGGCCCTGGCTGATGATATCGACGTCGCACACATCAACCCAGACGTCTACACCGGACGTCGCTTATTGAAGCTGCCTGAATCGCTTTATGACAGTTGGTTGCGTGATTGCTACGTCAGCGCAGACGACTTCACGAAAGCCTTTCCGGACGAAGCTCCATTGTTGCTAAACGAATTCGTCGAGTTCGAGATTGACCCAACTGTAGCCTCCAGCTACGGCATCTACGGCCTCAGCAGTAACTACTCAGCGCTAATTGGCCGCTATGAACCAATGGACGACCATCAGCAGGGAATATTACGTCACTTGCACTACATCAATGACTTGCCCCGTGGCATCCAGCCACGCTCAGCTGGTCAGGCCATGCTGGCCGAAGTCTTGATGGCTCCAGCCGACGAAATCCCGATCGTGATTTGTCCGGCCGTCTTCGGTACAGGTAAAACCTATTTGGCGACTTCGATTGGCCTACATTTGGTCACCGATAAGAATCCAAAATACGACCGTATCTTCGTTGTGCCTCGCGATGCCGAGCTCGGTAAAGAAATCGGCTTCTTACCCGGTGACGAACG
>DEGE01000034.1:21934-26193 GCA_002351365.1 Candidatus Saccharibacteria bacterium UBA2834 | reverse complement strand
CCCGGTGACGAACGCGAAAAAACCATTGCCAAGGCTATGCCGATTATCGATAATGTCCGCGCCTATATTAAGAGCAAGGGCGACCGCAAAAAGGGTAATGTCGAGATGACGGCGCAAGACATCGACAAGCGCGTCGAATTGACTATCGAACAGAATTTCGAGTTCGTCTCTATCATCAATATGGGCGGCCGCTCGATTTCGGATTGTTGGATAATCTACGACGAGTCGCAGGATATGGAACGTTTCCAGATCAATCAGCTGATGAAGCGTATCGGCGACGGCTCCAAGATGGTCATCACCGGCGACCCCAATCAGGTCTACAACAAGCACATGAACTACCACAGCAACGGCTTAATGTACGCCGCCACCAAAATGGCCGGTAGCCCTTATGCTGCCGTAGTTACGATGACGGAGGAAGAAATCACGAGGTCTGAAGCTGCCCGCGAAATCGCGCGCTGTCTGGATCACTAATCAACGTGCAGGAACCTTACCGACCGCCTCTTCGGAGGCGGTCATTTTCTATGCTAAAATTAATCTTATGAAAGTTATCGCCGCCCTCGGCAATCCAGGGAATCAGTACAATTTTACGCGCCACAATTTCGGCTTCTTGGTGCTAGATTTTTATGCTAAGCTAAATGGCTTCGAGTGGAAAGACGAGAAAAAATTCAACATTAAATACTTCAAGGATGGCGACAAGCTATTTGTAAAACCGCTCACTTTCTATAACGATGTCGGCCAAAGCTTTGAATCACTCCGATCATATTACAAATTAACCCCACAAGATTTCTTAATCGTCTGCGATGACTTTAATCTCGAATTTGGCAAATTGCGCTACCGTGAACGGGGTAGTGCTGGTGGCAATAATGGACTTAAGTCAACCATTGCTCATTTTCACACCGACGATTTTCCGCGCCTCCGTCTCGGAAGCGCCAACGACAATCTACGCAAACGTATCGGCGATACCGATTTTGTGCTTTCNNTCACCAATCCTTAAAGCCGCTTGCAACTTTCTTAAAGAATACTAATTTCTGGTTGATTTTTCGCAAAAATCTAGTTTTTAGTGGGCAAAAACTGCATTTTTATAACATATTTTTAACATTTAACAATAAGCGCTTTGACCCCTGTTAATAGAGGTGAAAATCCCGAAAATAGACACTTTTTCCTATTGATTTTGCAAAAAATAGTGCAAAAAGTATTGACTTAAAATCAAAAGTGTAGTATAATTCAGTTAGTTTTGATTGCGAAAGCATCAAAAAACCGCACCTAAATAAAATGTTTAACTTTGTTAAACCTAGTTTAACAATTGTTGCGTGCTTTAGAAACCCTTTCGGCCTTCAAATTTCTTTTTAGTTTGAAGTGAAAAGTATTACCTCCACTTAGAAAGATCTTTTCTAAAGCTAGCAATCCCTATAACCGGCGGACCCCAACGTGTGAGGTGGGTCACGCTTCCGGATTCACCGGATACCTGCGGAGGTGTGTTGTAGGGCCAAATAGCCCCAGGTGATGCCCACCCTTACCTGGGGCTTTTTGGTGCTCATTTTTTATTTAGATTTGCGTAAATCTTCCTGATAGCTCAAACCATTTGTATAATTTAAGGTCTCAACGTGCGGCATCGATTCGAGCAGAGCAATCACCGCGTCATCGGTCGTATTAGTTTCCATCGACTTGGCGTTCTTATTTTTGTGCGATTCAACCCTTAATTGGCGATAAACAATTCGCGTGATTCCAGCCTGCAAAACATGTTTCAAGCAATCCACGCACGGTGCATATTCAACATATAGCGTACAACCAGTTAAATCCGTCTTAGCAAACAAAATCGCATTCATTTCAGAATGAATTACTTCGTAGTATTTAAGTGGTCGCTCACTGAGTGTTAACTTAGACTCGTCCGCCCCCTGAATTAGCCCATTGTAGCCAAAAGAAACCGGTCGACGATGTGCGTCTACGATCACGGCACCAACCTTTGTCGAAGGGTCCTTGGAACGCTCCGCTACGGTTTTAGCAATATTTAGAAAGTATTCATCCCAATCCATCACGCTCTCCTTATACTACTTCTATCATATCATCGCGACCAGACTGAATAAAAAGTCGAATATCGTGCCTTTATTATAGGGCATTATTTATTTTGCCGTTTTGCTGAGCAATTTCTCGTATAGTTTGCGCGACGCTTCTTCATTAAGCGTATTAATTGTATAACGCTCTGGATTAATCGTCTGAATTTTAGTAATCAAATCTCGGCCATCTACTGCCTGCACAACATGCTCGATTACGTTTTCTTGATTAATAATCGCAATCGTATACTTTGTGCGCTTCGCATCGTAAATCATTCGGGTTAATAGAGCAGAGATTTTTCGATCCGCATCATGAATCACTTCATCAAAATCTTCATACGTCGACTCTTCGATGGTATTACCGAACTCTACTGGCATAGCAAGCGCTACAGCAAGATCCTGCGTAAAAGTTTTTGCCTCATTTTCATCACGCAAGAAAACCTCACAATATGCGCCATAGTCTAGATGCATTCCGCCCGACGTTAGCATATAGCCTTTCGCTTTTAGGCGTTTCGCAATAACACCAATATTTGCGACTGAATGGTAAGATCTTTTATAAAATTCTTCGCCGTATATCTTCCGAATGTCGCGCTCTTCGTCATAACCATAGTAAAAGCCAAACAAATTAAAACCCGGTTTAAAAGCTTTCTCGGGATGACTATCAATCCATTTTTTAGCAAGCTTCAGACTTTCGGAAGCATTCGATTGAATCATTTCGTTAATCTCTGAGTCATTTTTGATGCGCTCAAGGGCATCATTATCACTAGATGCTGCAGTCGTACCAAAAATATCAACGACACTTACTTTGAATAGTTTCGCCAAATCCTCGACCGCAGACATACTAGGTTCGCTTGTGCCGTTCTCCCAGTTCTTTATCGTCCCCACGCTGACGCGCAGGGCATCAGCCAATTTCTCTTGGGTTAGATCTTTCTGCTCTCGGAGCACTTTAATTTTTTGGGCAGGTGTAATCTTTTGCATATTTTCTCCTATCTAATTTCCAAAATTAAGATAAGATTTATCCGCTACATTTTAAAGACAATTTCTTGCCATAGATAATAGCCATTATTTTGTCTATCCAATTATGCAATGTATTTTTATTTTTGTCAATATAGAGACCTTCCGTAACGCCTTACGCAAAATAAACTTATGCTTTCTTGCCATTTTTAGTATGATATTATATAGCACATGAGCAAAAACTTAGTTATCGTCGAGTCGCCAGCCAAGGCCCACACTATCGAGAAATACCTCGGTAAAGATTTTACAGTTTTGGCTTCCGTCGGACACATTCGCAAGGATACTAAGGTCGACAAGAACACTTTTGACGTCACTTACGAAATTGACCCTGGGCACAAAAGTATTATTGCCGATCTTAAAAAAGCCGCCAAAGACGCTGATAAAATCTGGCTCGCAACGGATGAAGACCGCGAAGGAGAAGCGATTTCTTGGCACCTTTGCCAAGTCTTGAAGCTCCCAGAAGATACGGCACGTATCACTTTTCATGAAATCACCAAGACCGCGCTCGAAAACGCTATTCAAAATCCACGCACCGTTGACATGGATATGGTCTCCAGCCAACAAGCTCGCCAAACGCTCGATATGCTCGTCGGCTTTGATCTGTCCGGTATCGTACGCAAAAAAGTTCCTGGCGCCATTTCGGCTGGCCGCGTCCAAAGTCCAGCGCTCCGCTTAATCGTCGAGCGCGAGCAGCAGATCGAAAAATTCGCCAGTAAATACACCTACAAGGTTAAAGGCGACTTTGGCTTTGACGCCAAGCTCGATCATGATTTCGAAACCGAAGACGAAGCACGCGCTTTCCTCGAAAAACTAATTGGTGCAGATTTTAAAGTTGATGCCGTTGAGACCACGCCGGGCACCCGCAAACCAGCTCCGCCTTTTACGACCGCTTCTATGCAAATTGAGGCCAACAGCAAGCTCGGCTATACGACCCGCACCACAATGACCGCCGCACAGGCCCTCTATCAAGCTGGTTTAATTACTTACCACCGTACGGATAGTCTAAATCTCAGCAAACAGGCGATCGCCATGATGGCCGGTTATATCGAAAATACCTTTGGCAAAAATTACGTTAAAACCCGCAATTTTCACACCAAGAGCGCTGGCGCCCAGGAAGCGCACGAGGCAATCCGTCCAACCGATATTAATCGCGAAACCGCCGGTAAAAACGAATACGAACGCAAGCTTTACGCC
>DEGE01000034.1:20419-21705 GCA_002351365.1 Candidatus Saccharibacteria bacterium UBA2834 | reverse complement strand
TCAAAAAACTAGAGGAACTCGGCATTGGCCGCCCAAGCACTTACGCCAGCATTATGACCGCCATCCAGTCACGCGGCTACGTCGTGAAAGGGGAGAGTGAAGGCGAAGAACGCGACGTTTTCGAACTCAAGCTCGAAAATAACCAAATCACGAAGGAGAGCGTCAAGGAAAAGTTTGGCGCCAATAAGGGCAAACTTCTGCCAACCCCGATCGGCGAATTGATTGCGGGCTTTTTGGTCGACAACTTTAAAAATATTGTCGATTACAAATTTACCGCCAATATCGAAAAAGATCTCGACTTAATCGCAGAACACAAGCTCGAGCGCGTCAAAATGTTACGCGATTTCTATGGCCCATTCAATGACAGCGTACTCGCAGCTGAAGGCATCGAACGCTACAACAATGCTCGCCTACTCGGTCACGATCCGGAAACCGGCAAGGCCATCTATGCCAAGGTCGGCAAGAACGGTGGCTTTATTCAGCTCGGCGATAACGAAAAATCATCCGGCGAAAAACCAGTCTTCGCGCCATTACCAAAACGCAAAAGCGTGAAAACCGTCACGCTCGAACAGGCCCTCAAGCAGCTCGCCTTGCCACAGCTCCCGCGCACGCTTGGCACCGCCAAAGACGGCACCGAAATAATCGCCGCGTCCGGCCCATTTGGCCCATATCTAAAAGGCGGCAAGTATAATATCCCACTAGGAAAAGAATTCGACCCATATACCATTACGCTCGAAGAGGCCGAACCACTTTATATTAAAAAACGCGATTCCTATATTGCCGATTGGGGCGAAATTCAAATAATTGAAGGCGCCTATGGTCCATACGTAAAAGGTCCAGGCCGCCGCAATTTCGTTCGTATTCCAAAAGACGTCGACCCAAAGACCGTCACAAAAGAGCAGGCCGAAGAATATCTCGCCAATAAGCCTAAGAAAACGCGCCGTCCAGCCAAACGCAAGAGCAGCACAAAGAAAAGTAGCAAGAAGGCCTGATTTCATCTATAATTAAGCTATAGCTTATTATGAATGACTATCAGAAATTCCTGCGACAACGCAAAATTCTGATTGCTGCAATTATCTTTTGCGTAGCAATAATAGTTTTTGGTTCCGGCTATATCGTTCTTAAACTTGATCCAGAATTTAGCATTCTACCAGGCATTCCAGAAATTATTGTCGACCATGGCGACGAAATCGGCGGCACCACAAAGCCAGAACCAGATGACGAAACCGAACCGCACACTGAACCAACCGACCCAGACAACACCAGCGAACCAGCCACACCGGACC
>DEGE01000034.1:17422-20386 GCA_002351365.1 Candidatus Saccharibacteria bacterium UBA2834 | reverse complement strand
CAGCACGCCTGTGACGCCACCGACTACACCAACAACGCCGACTACGCCAACAACACCGACCACCCCGACCACGCCGACTACTCCCACCACTCCTACTACGCCCACTACGCCGACCACGCCGACTACGCCAACTACACCGACCGAGCCGGACCACGAACCGACCCAAGCCGAGATCAACGACATTTATCGACAACTAATCCAGAACAAATTCAAACTCACAATTAAGTATGGCGACGAAAACGGCAATTACGCCCCAATTCCAGAATACGTGCCAGTCAAGCTTTACGACGAAAACACAATACATCAATATCTCCTCGTCATCGATTCCGTCATGTCAATGTACCCAGACGGCTTCTTCCAAGAAATGGTTAATTCCGGCATGACATTAAATATTTACATTGTAAAAACTATCGGTGGTCGCATCTCCGGTCTAACCGAGACCTGGAGCAATGGCTACGTTACCATTATGCTACAGAGCGACGACGGTCGTTATTTCGCCGATACCATGCATCATGAATTGATGCATTATATTGATGGTTATATGAAAATCGCCAAACACGACCCATCGGCTGAAGCAAACATGAACGCACTAAATCCCGCCGGATATAGCTACGGCGACACTAATAACAATAATTATGTCTACATTGGCAACAATGCGGCGACTTCATATTTCATGAGCAGCTACGGCAAAACCAACTTCATGGAAGACCGTGCCACAATCTTTTCCGACATGATGACGCGAGCTACCTGTCCTGCCTATTACACTAATGGCTACCCATTAAACGAAAAGGCTAAGTCTATCGCTCAACAAATAGATAATAATTTCTTAACCGTAAATGCGGAGACAACGGAGTTCTGGGAACGCTGTATTGCTTATTAAATAAGCATAAAAACTATGCCACAAAACACATATTATTAAAGTCTTAGGCAAAAGATTATTGTACATGTCAAAATTATGATAAAATAGTCATAGATGACATGAAAAACTTGGTGTTGACACACCACTATTATCATGTTAATATATAGAAAATTAAGATAGCAAATCTAAGCAGACGGAGAAGTAAGGACGACAGCAGCATGAATAATGCGGAAACAATTACCAAAGCAATTTCAAGTAGCCTAAATATTATCGAACAAGAACGTGAAAGAGAAATCATTTCTCGACGCTTTGGTCTCAACGGAAATAAAGAAACACTTGAACAAATCGGTGAAATGTTATCAATCACACGGGAACGTGTTCGCCAACTCGAAAAGGCGATTCTTATCCGTCTCAGAATCGCAGCCGAAGAAGGCAAAATCGCCGATCTCGCTCCAGCCGAAAAGATCATCATTCGTAACCTTACTGAAATGGGCCGTATTGCACGCACTAACAATCTCGCCAAAAAGATTCTCGGTCACGAACCAAATGCTATCGACAAAGCCAACTTCAACTTCTTGGGAGAAATCTCTCCAGCTCTTACCATCGTAGCCGAAAACGACAAATACTATGGCGCAGTCGGTATCGCTGAATATGGCGACGAAAAAACCATTCGCGGCCGCATCGACGAAATCGTCTCGTTAATCAAATCAAATAAAGCTCCAATGAACATTGAAGAGCTAGACGCTAAGCTCGACTACGAGCATCCGAGCCACATCGAAGCAATCGCCTTACTTAGCAAAAATCTTTCAACCCTCAATTCGCAATGGGGCCTCACTAAGTGGCCAACCGTCAACCCGAAGAACATCCGCGACAAAATCTATGTCGTTCTAGAAGAGAAGCACGAGCCAATGCATTTTTCCGATATCGCTAAAGCCATCAGCTCCTCGGATTTTCGCCGCAAGAACGTCACGGTTCAGGCAATCCACAATGAACTCATTAAAGATTCACGTTTTGTCTTGATTGGTCGTGGCATTTACGCATTGAGTAACTGGGGATATGAGAAGGGCACCGTCAGTGACATTATCACTAAGATCCTCAAAAAGGCCGGCGATGATGGGCTTTCCCGCAAAGAGATTGTTAAACAAGTTCTTAAAGAACGTAAAGTGAAAGAAACTACCGTTCTATTGAATCTTCAAAATAAAAGTCTGTTTACAAAGGTCGGCAAAGACAACTATCGCCTCGCAAAATAAGTCAAAAAATATCCGGCAAAACCGGATATTTTTTATTCACTCTCGGCTTTGATTATATCGTCAAAATTCGTAAACAGGCGGCAGTGATTCCGCACCAGCTCTTCTTCGGTCGGCCATTTACGCTTCGACTGGTCAATGGGCGATTTAATGCAATATGCACGATAATTCTTCATTTTTTCAAAGCCAATGATATCGTCGCGCTCATCGCCAATTTGCACCACTTCAGCAGATTGTATGTCTTCTAGGCCATACAGGCCATCGATTTTGAAACCGCCACGTACCATATGTTGCATGAACCAATTCGCCTTGTGGCGATCCGGTGTCGCCAAATAACGTGGCCGGATCTGCATTTTTCGAAAGAGCGGAGCAAGTACTGCCGCAAACTTCGCATCCTGAAAAGCGTGCTCACCATAAGTCAGAATCGCCATTTCCGCATCGGCCTTTTCGTTCACGAAACGCAATATCTTTTCTGCCCCCGGCAACAAGAACTCTTCGTATTTATCATCCTTCTGCAATTGTTCCGCCATTGACGAATATACATCCTGCGAAGTTGCACTACTCAAACGCTTCGATAAAATGCGATCTAAGGCACTTGTCGGGTCGAAGGTGGCGTTTTTGCCGGCCAGACGCATCTTTATGTAATGGTTATTGCTTGCGAAATCTAAGTCCTGAAAATCCGTATCACGCGCCATCAGATAATTTTGATAATCGCGCCTTAATTCGTCGCCTAAATGGTCTTGAAATTTGTTGGCCGACTCGCAGAGACAATCAAATAGCAGACTCGTCTTAATCAACGTACGATCCATATCGATAACATATAATGTTTGCACTTGATGCACCTCATCTGGTCGAGCT
>DEGE01000034.1:16221-17417 GCA_002351365.1 Candidatus Saccharibacteria bacterium UBA2834 | reverse complement strand
TCAAATCCGCCTAGGATATATTGCGCCAGACGCTCACTATCATGACGAATCAAAGCACGCTGCGCCGCCAGCTGGTCACTCGAAGAGTTATTCTTCCACATAATGCGCGACAACAAGTCAACACCGCGCATTCGATAATGTCGCGCCTCGTTTTCCTTTGGCATTTCAACCGGTCGCTCCCCCTCAAGCGCATAACGCCCTAGCAGTTCGTCGCTCGGAATTTGAGTATTATAAATCACTTCATCAATAAAGTTCACGCCAGCCAAGCGTTCCAATTCGTCCGCGTAATCCGTTACCGTAAAGCCGTCTGTATGCTTTGCCTGATTCATTAAATTACAAATGTAAATTTTCTTTGCCTTCGAGCCGGCTAAAGCGGCACCAATTCCGGGCACTGTTAAAGCCGCACCAAGACTCTCGTACAATCCGCCAGGCGCAATCACGATTAAGTCCGCCTCTGCGATGGCATTAAGCGCAGCCGGATTCGGCTCTGGGCTGGGCTCCAGCCAGAGTCTTGGACGCTGCCTAGTAAAACTAGTCTCGCGAATTTCACGCTCATGCCGAATTTCTTTTTCGCCGTCGTCGGCCACCAAGGTTACCTTGTCTAGCGTCGTCGGTAGCACACGGTGCCCATTAATATCCAACACCTCACCAGCAGTATTTACTGCCTCAACAAAGCTACCAGTCGTCTTCTCTAGGGCTGTCAAAAATAGATTTCCAAAAGAGTGCCCACTCAGACCACCTTCATCAAACCGATAATTAAATAATTCGCGCACTTTGGGCGATTCGGATAATGCTACCAAACACTGACGTACGTCACCAGGTGGCAACACGCCAAGCTCATCACGCAGCTGACCAGTCGAACCACCATCATCGGCCATACTAACCAAGGCCGTAATATGCTTAACGTAATCTTTTAATCCGGTTAATACCGTAAAGCTGCCAGTACCTCCACCAATTACGACAACGTTAATATCTTGTCTTGTATCTTTTTTCATCTCGTAGTTATAGTTTAACATTTATGCTAAAATAAAGGATATGGATCTTCTTGGTTTATTGTTGTCGCCTATCGTCTGGATACCCGTTGTCGGCATCCTTGGATACGCAACATATCAGAATTACAAAAAACGCAACCGTCTTCAAGTATTGAATGTCGACAGCGTCCTTTTAATGCTCGAAATTCCAAAAGATAACGAAAA
>DEGE01000034.1:14264-16214 GCA_002351365.1 Candidatus Saccharibacteria bacterium UBA2834 | reverse complement strand
CCACTGCATGGCATTCTCCGCGATGCTGATGATTTGCGCAACTCCGGCGGCGTCCAGGAACACTTATCGTTCGAAATCGCCTCCGTTGGCAATCAAATTCGTTTCTTTGTTTGGGTGCCAAAAGTCCTTCAATCGTTCGTTGAGGGGCAAATCTACGCTCAATACCCAAGCGTCCAAATTTATCGCATCAAAGAAGACTATGTCGACCGCCGCAACAATTACCCAGCCACACTCACCACCGAAATTGTCCTAACAGAAAACGAGGCGCTCCCAATCAAAACCTTTGACACTTTCGAGGTCGACCCGCTCGCCGGCATTACCGGCACACTCGCCAAGCTCAATCCAAATGGCGGCGAAGAGCTCTGGATTCAAATTCTCACACGTCCAATTGCTGACGATTGGCATAAGAAGAGCGAGAAATGGATTAAGGCCGTTAAAGACGGCACCCTGGGTGGCTTCCATTTCGACTGGCGCTACTTTGTACAGATTATTGCCGCCCTATGGCGACCACCAGAAGGCACGGAAGTCGATGACAAAAAAGAACTATCCGACCGCGATAAAACTCGTATTGCGAAAGCCGAAGAGAAAGCCACTAAGCTTGGCTACCAGGTCAAAATCCGTATTGCTTATGTTGGCCAAAACGATATCGACGCAAAGCTCAATATGCAAGCGCTCGTCGGTACCTTCAAGCAATTCAACTCCACCAACCTTAATGGCTTCAAATCGCTCGGTTTTTCCAATGACCCGAAATCGCTCGACGCCTACAAATTGCGCCAATTCACAGATGAAGGATACATTCTCAACATCTCCGAGCTTGCTTCGGTTTATCACTTGCCACACGCTAGCGTAGAAACGCCAAACATCGTGTGGGCCTCCAGCAAAACCGCCGAACCGCCAGCCAAGCTACCAATCCTAACTGGCAATAATAGTTACGACGAGAACATCTCGGCTTTCGGTCTAACAGATTTCCGCGGCATCAAACATCAATTTGGTATGTATCGCCGCGACCGTTCCCGTCACGTGTATATCATCGGTCAAACTGGTTCGGGTAAGTCTGGCTTGCTAACCTTATTTGCACTAAGCGATATTTATCATAATCACNNAATTATCGACCCACACGGCGACCTCGCCACCGATAACCTCGCCTTCATCCCAGAATCGCGCATCAAAGACGTAGTTTATTTCAATCCGGCCGACACACAATATCCAATGGCCTTTAACCCGCTCGAAATCGACGACCCAGCCCGTAAACCAAATATTTCCTCTGAGGTAATCGGCGTATTAAAGCGTATGTTCGGCGACTCATGGGGTCCACGTCTTGAGCATATCCTACGCTACACCTTACTAGCCTTGCTCGATCGTCCACAGGCAACCTTGCTTGATATTTCGCGCATGCTAACCGATAAAGATTTCCGCAAAGAGACTCTCGATTATTGTAAAGATGTCACGGTACTTCAGTTCTGGAAACAAGAATTTGGCTCCTGGAGCGAAAAACAAGTCACCGAGTCGGTCGCACCAGTTCTTAACAAGGTTGGCGCCTTCACGGCCAACCCAATCATTCGCAACATCATTGGTCAGCCAAAGTCCAGCTTTAATGTTCGTAAAATCATGGATGAAGGTAAAATCCTAGTCGTCAACCTGTCGAAAGGTCTTATCGGTGAAGATAACGCAGGTATTCTAGGCGCCTTCCTAGTTACCAAGGTCCAGCTCGCCGCCATGTCGCGTTCCGATATTGCCCGCGTCGAGGATCGCCGTCCATTCTATCTTTACGTCGATGAGTTCCAGAACTTTGCGACGGATTCCTTCGCCGTAATTCTTTCAGAAGCCCGTAAGTACGGCCTAAACCTTACAGTCGCCAACCAGTACGTTTCACAGATGACGGAATCCGTCCGTGACGCCGTCTTCGGCAACGTTGGTACCACAATCTGCTTCCGCGTCTCGGCCGACGAC
>DEGE01000034.1:13840-14237 GCA_002351365.1 Candidatus Saccharibacteria bacterium UBA2834 | reverse complement strand
TTCGCCACTTCGTCGCATCTATGATTATCAAAGGCGAAAAAACGCCAGCCTTCTCGGCAACCACATTGAGCATTCCTAAACCGCCGAACGATCTCACGCCACAAATCATCCGCAATTCTCGCCTGGCTTACGCCCGCACGCGCGACGAGGTCGAGCGCGAAATTCGCGAAAATATCGAAGCTGCCGACAAATGGAAAAAGAATCTATCCGACTCCGGTCGTGCCGCCGGCGAACGCGGTAGCCAACATCAAAATGCCGAATCGGCGCAAAAAGCTAAGCCAGTCTTCCAATATCAGCCAACGCTACAAGAAGAATTCCGCAAGCAAAAAATCTCACCTAATGCCGCTCAGGGCGAAAACGACAATGCCGGCAACGGCCTGAAAGACCTCGGGAAACT
>DEGE01000034.1:6555-13813 GCA_002351365.1 Candidatus Saccharibacteria bacterium UBA2834 | reverse complement strand
ACGAACTTAGCAAAGAAACATCTGATCAGCCTCGCCAAGTCGAAAAACCGAAGATTAAAAGCCCAAATATTAAAACCGCCGCCGATGAAGCCAGGGAAGAGCAAGAGGTAATTATTAAAATAGATAACTCCGTCGACGAAGAACGTTCATCGCGCCCAGTTATTACTTCCGGTCAAAACAACGGCCAAGGTGGCAACAAAAAGAAAAAACGTAATCGTAACCGTAATAACAATAAAAAACCGTCCTAGGGCCCGCTAGACGGCAAAAACGGCACAAATGGAGCAGGGGAGTAGCGCAGCATACCCCTGCTTTTTTGACAAGGAACTCAAACTATTATATAGTATTAATAACCAGAAACACCCTATTTGGGGATCTCGCACATTAGGAGGATGATAAGTATGAGAGATTTTCAGATACTGACAGATTCATTATGTGACCTGCCCTCGTCTTGGCTGAATGCGCACGACTACATTACAGTCGTCGATACACCAATTACCATTTCGGGGCCAGAGCACAACATGACAGTACACCATCTTACGGCGGATGATTTCGAACAGGTCGAATATTACGTCAAAAAGAAGGGCTGTCGCGCTATGACTAGCCAGCCACAGTCATTCGACCCATACGAGGAAAACCCAGAAAGCGTCGAAACGCTTACTCGTAAATATGTCCGGATGGGCAAGGACGTTATCTACGTCACGATGAGCAGCTTTCTGAGTGGTACCTATGGCATGATTTCGGTCTGCTATTCCGAACTTTCCGAGTGGGCCGCCGAACAGGGCCACAAGATCGCTTGCGTCGATTCGCAATGTATGTCGACTGGTCTTGGCCTGCTAATCATGGAACTCGCCCAGGCAATTGAGCGCAACACAATCGGCGGCATCAAGGATATCGAGGATTTCGTCGTAAAAAATCGCGGCTACATAGGCCATTTCTTCACTTGGGCTAAGCTTGACTACATCAAGTTGAGCGGCCGCGTTTCGGCCACCAAGGCATTCGTTGGCGATTTGCTCGGCATCCGCTTGATGTGCTCCGCACAGTATAATAGCGACGGCGAACGCAAGCTCGAACATATCAACCCGCGCGCTCGCTTGCGCGGCATCGGCCGCTTTGCCGAAGCGCTTGGACGCTATGCCGAAACNNTCCTGGACCCAACCGGACCCATCATCGTTGCACACGGCAACGTCCCGCATGACGCCGAAATCGTCGTCGGCAAGCTGCGCAAATATTTGCCAAATGCAACGTATTTGACTGGCCCAGAATGGCGCTGTGGCGCCGGTATCCAAACACATGGTGGGAAGAGTTCGCTACATGTCAATTTCCACACAAAGGAAATCGGCCGCTTAGAGAAAACTACCAAAGAAATGGAGCAGATCATTCGCGGACTGTCACAACGTTAACTCTCGAGCCTTAAACCCCGCCACCTGGCGGGGTTTCCTCATAAAAAACAGGGAAGAGGGCAACTATTCTCACATAGACAGTCGAAGCTTTAATCGCGTGAAATTTTTTAGCACAAATTATTTCACGCAATAGAGAATAACAGAGGTGAAAACTATGCGCCACCCCTGTTACAAAAAACCATCCTTAGCAAAAACCGAACAAAACCGAACAAAAGCCGACAGTGGGTTAGACTAGCCCGCAGACCATTATGCCCGAAGCTCTAGCTGATTATCCGCACTACCCGTCGTCACATTATCGTGCAGATCCACACACCAATATATCCGCATAAAAAATCATTCACAAAAAATCAAAAATATTTTTTAAAAATCATGAACGCACAAAATCGCGCAGAAGCGCACGGAAGTGCAAAAAGCTTATGAATACCAAGCCGAAGCCGAAAAATAGCACACACACAAAAATAGGGCGCAAATAGGCACATATTAGCGGCGGGGTCCAAAAAATAGCCATAATCGAGACGGGTGTACAATCAACTTTTGTCCAGAATCTTAATGTCGCACAATGTATATTTTACGACTTATAAGAGTCATAATGCCGGATATATAAACAACCAGCATATACCGCCAACATAGCTGCCTAATATAGCAAAACAGCTTGCACTATTGTCGGATCGATATTTTTATCGGCCACCATAATGATATTTTTCCTAGTTAACAGATAGGGGGCACGCATTAAAAAATACAGCGCTTTCGACGAAAGCGCTGGCTGGAAGTCCTAGATTTGACACGCCATCAGACAAATCATATTAACGACCCCTGTAAATCCACATATTACAACATATTTCGCCCTGAAAAATCAATATTTCACGCCATAATTTCACGGATTCGTCAATTTTTCGACTCCTCCGCCCCGCCCGGCCCATTTTCTATCCACCCAGCAATCAACCAACGCCCCACTCTTCCGCTTCGCACTTTTTCTTGACCGAACAAAAACCGAACAAACTAATAGAGTGATAGTGTAACTTTAGCTCAACCAAATTTCTCAAGGCCTACTTGTAGTAGGCTTTCCCTTTGACGCGTAAATCAACGTATTCGCAGCTAATCCCCCGCTCATATAGATAAGCCGACATATGCGCCATATCCTCTGCTTGCACCGCACTGCTCCGATCAATCGTCATCTTATAATACTCGGCATGATTCACCAAATAGACGTCTACTTCCCTAGCCTTCTGGTAAGGCAAGACAACTCGCTCAACCTCAAGATTATATTCTTTAGCATCAGCCTCTAGGCGCGCCACGAATTCCGTCACGCGACTAGAAATCTCCGTGTTCGCATTCTGATCAATAATATCAACCGTCGGCGTTAATGACTCTTGAATCTCGGCCATCAATGCCGCTTCCCGCTCGTTTGCGACCCGAATCGAAATCGTCGCGATGGCCCCCCCCAAAATCACCAAAAACAGAACCGCCGCCGCAACCGCGACTCTGTTTTTGCGACTTTTCTTCTTATGAGCCTTACTGCGCTCAAGTTCGGCTTGACGTTTCTGGCGACTCTCGCCAGCTATTGTATAGCCAACCCGAAATTGACCCCCCTGAGACTTCTGTCGCCGACGTGACGGCAGAGTCTCCTCAATCGAAGCGTCGTCAATCTTATCCTTGCTTCGAAATAGCTTCATTTTTTAACGATTTTGCAAAACCTCAAGACCCGGTAGCGTCTCGCCAGACAGTAGCTCTAGGCTAGCGCCGCCGCCCGTTGAAACTAGGCTAAAGTTAAGGCTTTTATCTTCCTTCATTAGAGATTCAACATAACCAGCAGTATCACCACCACCAACAATTGTCGTCACGCCATCAAGGTGCCCCATCGCTTCGGCAATCTTACGCGAGCCGGCCGAAAATTCTGCTTCTTCAGTCATACCCATCGTACCATTCCAGACTATCGTCTTAGCACCCTTAATCATCTCGATGATATGATTAGCGCTCGCCTCATCGATGTCCAATTTCGCACCTTCGTTATTCTGCGCAAATCCATTTGCGACAAAAATCTTCGGATCGCTAGCCTCATAACCATCTGCTGCAATTTTGCCACCCACCGCAATACTGTCGGCAATTGGTAAGAAGCGCTCAATCAGCGGCTGCTTGTCTGCAACTTTTGCGCCGCCAATAATCACCAATACGGGATGCTCAGGGTCGGAAATTGCGCCCTCAAGGCTAGAGACTTCTTTTTCAACCAACAAACCAGCTACGCCCGGCAACAAACGCGCCAACGCGTCGGTTGAAGCGTGTGCGCGATGAATTACTGCAAAACCGTCCTGCACAAACACATCTGCGCCGGTCGCATCAACGATTTGCTTGGCAAATTCTTCCGAGTTAGCCTCTTCGTCCGGCGAGAAACGCAAGTTCTCAAGCAAAATTACGGAGCCATCATCAACCCTTTCGATGAAGCTTTTTACCTCTGGGCCAACCGTCTTATTCATAAAGTGAACACGTGAACGTTTGCCTGCAAGCAAAACCGCCAGCTGCATCACTACCGGCTTAAGTGATAATTCCGGCTTCACCTGCCCTTCCGGACGGCCCAAATGCGAAATTAGTACAACTTTCTTTGCGCCGTGATCAACTAAGTATTCTATCGTCGGCAGACTGGCGCGAATCCGCATATCGTCTACGATCTCGCCATCTTTCAATGGCACATTATAATCAACCCGCACGAGCGCTACCTTGCCCTGCCAGTCGATGTCACGAATTGTCTTTTTACGAAAGTCCATTCGTTATCCTCCTTTTTACCCTTTTATGATGCTTTTTAGATTTTACGAATTTCAATTCGGTTTGTGCCGCCCTCTTCATCGCGTAGACCGGTCACAAATACTACCGTTAATTCCTTCTGCCCTTCTTCGAGCTTTAAGTAGCCATTTGTCTTTAGTTCCTTCACTAACTCTACGACATAATCTTCGGTATATGGCCGTACATAAGATGAATTAGCGTAAGTTAAGGCCAACTGCCCTGCCACACGTGGATTGCTCGATACAGAAATCATTGGCACATTAGGGCGTTGCGCAGCAATCGAATCCGCCGTTGCACCCGTTCGCGTACCGACCGCAATCAAGTCCGCATCGATTTTCTCGGCCAAACGCACTGCAGCCTGAGAAATTGCATCATAGTTCTTATACTCGCCGGTAACTTCTTTGCCGAGCGGCATAATCTTTGAGTTTGCCTGAGTATAAAGAATTACCTTCTTCATCTCTTTGATGGTCTCAATCGGATACTTACCGTTTGCAGTTTCGTCCGAAAGCATTACCACGTCAGTACCAAGCAATACCGCCGTTGCGACATCGGAAACTTCCGCGCGCGTTGGGCGAGGATTATCTACCATCGAACCCATCATCTGAGTTGCCACAATACAGAGCTTGCCATATTGGCGACATAGCGCAATTAGTTTACGCTGCACGATTGGCACAATCTCAGCACCAGCCTCATAAGCCAAATCGCCACGCGCCACCATGATGCCGTCGGTTGCTTTTACGATTTCTTCTAGCGTCTCGTCGCTTTCAACTGCCTTCTTGGTCTCGATCTTTGCAATAATTTGCGCCGTCGAGCCATAAGAGACCATAATCTGGCGCAATTTGTTGATGTCATCCGCAGTCTGAATGAAGCTCATTGCTACATAATCGAAATCGCGACTTGCACCAAATTCTATATCAGCCAAATCTTTTTCCGTGATAATGTCGCCACCCATATCCGTATCCGGCAGATTAATGCCCTTACGGCTCATCACGAAACCGTCGTTTTCGGCGCGAATTTTAATTGCCGTCGACGAGCATACTTCAATGCATTCGCCTTCAACTTTACCGTCGAATAGCAGGACCGGCTCGCCAACTTTAACTTTCTCGGCCCAGTTATATTGCCCCGGCAAAACCTTGCCGCCATCATGCTCCTTGCAAGCATAATCAAGAATTAATTCGTCGCCAGTCTTAATATCCAAATGATTATCTTTAATATCGCCTAAACGAATTTTTGGACCCTGCAAATCCTGCACGATCGCAACAGATTTGCCGCGCTCGGCTGCATATTTACGGATAATTCGAATTTGTTCGTCGCGTTCATCGTAAGTACCGTGACTGAAGTTCAGACGGAAGCCATTCACGCCCGCATATACCATCTCTTTGAGCTTTTCTTCCCCAAAGACCGACGGGCCTACCGTCGCAAGAATTTTTGTACGTTTAAATAGTTTGCTCATACCTAAAATTATATCATCATCCCCCTAACAAAAGCATATACTCTTTAGTATAAAAAAGGGGGCGCCCATATAGGCGCCCCGCGAGACAGGGCCAGAGCCGAAGCTCGCCCCGAACAAGAGGGTCGGGAGTCAAGAATGAACCGATTGCTCAGAGCCGTGACAGGTTTTATGCGCTTTGCCCCAAATGGGGCTTTATACCTGCCGTTAAAACGACTCAACATGTCGCATGTTTGCGTGGCCATCGCACCCATACAATCTCGTGTTGACACGATTGCCATCCCGAGGGAAGGCATGCCAAGCAACGAGAACCCCGCACATTATAGGGTCATGCTTTCGTACATTCACTCACGCGGAATGTGAGCTAGAGGACGGGAGCGACCCGAGCCTCAGTTGGTTACCGATTATCGGCCCAACCTGTACTAGAGAAAAAACAATCAGTACAAAATTGACTCGAGAAGCCCGCAACTTCTCACTGCACTATCCCATTCGTGGTCGATTCGCTGCAGTCACGAATCGTTATACTTAAGGCGGATGCGAATGCGTCATCGGCATTCATCTCACTTCCTTTCAAAGATCATCATTTTGTTTGACGATTATTATTTTAGCATAAAACTTAAAATCAGTCAACAACAATTAAATACAACTCTCAAATTTGCAACTTCTACCCCTGTTAATTCCTCTCTCTAATTTGTAAAAACTATTTTTACAAACGTATCAAAAATACTACAAAAAGTATCCCGCAAGGGATACTTTTCAAATTCAACATGGTGATCACGGTGGGAATCGAACCCACGATTGCCAGGATGAAAACCTGGAGTCCTAACCACTAGACGACGTGACCAGAATGTCTATATTCTAGCATAATCGTAGCCCCAGCACAAGCCCTAGCGCAAAACTAATCTTTACTTGCGGCGGTCGCCGATACGACATCTAGTACAATATCTGCCAAGTTTTTCGCGGCATTATCCTTTGAGAAATTCTTCAAATTCTCACCAAGTTTTTCACGCTTCTTTTTATCTTTAATCAACTTTTTAATTTCTTTAAGTAGCACCTGTGGGTCTTTGTTCATCTTTTCGTCACTCACCACAATAGCCGCATCTTCTTTTGCGTAAGTTTCCGCATTTTTAACTTGGTGATATCCAGGCAGCTTCTGGTTAGGCACCATGATCACGGCCTTCGCCATGCTTGATAATTCCGTCATAGTCGATGCTCCTGCGCGACTCACTACTACATCCGCCGCCCCGAACAGCTTAAACATCTCGCCCGAAAATTCCAACATACGGAAGTTACTCTTTAGCTCACCATCTTCCCAAGTTTCGTATTCTTTAAGGTCTAGCATATTCGCATAATGCATTCGCCCCGCAATCAATAACACGCTCGTAAACTTCAGTAAATCTGGCAATATCTCCTTAATCGCTAAATTAATATGCTCTGCCCCCTGGCTACCGCCAGTCACCACTAATAACGGCTCATCTTCATTGAAACCAAATTCTTTCTTCAGTGACTTCTGCTTCTTTTCGCTGGCTGGCCGGAATTCCTGATTAATCGGTATCCCCGTCCAAACCGCTTTGTCCTCTGGGTAGGAATAATACTTTAACGGCATACCAGTTGCCACTTTTGTGGCATGCTT
>DEGE01000034.1:5587-6371 GCA_002351365.1 Candidatus Saccharibacteria bacterium UBA2834 | reverse complement strand
ATCACGTCAAAATGCTGCAAATAATCGATGAATTTGAAATTCGTATAGCGCCGCAACTTACCAGCCGCAATTTTACGCACTCGTAAATCCATCTCGTTTTCGAAAGCCAACTTTTGGACATTTTTGTAATATTTTTTGTCCGTCCAAAATTCAACTTTTGCGCGTGGGCGTACTTTCCAAATCTCACGAACGACGGCGATAACCGGCGTCACGTGTCCCCCGCTGCCGCCCCCTACTACTAGTATCTTCATTGATGTCTTCCCTTTGCGTCCAACATGATTTTTGTAAAACAATACCGTAGGCAAAAGCTACGCACATTAGGCTAGAGCCACCATAGCTTAGAAATGGTAAGGTTGTACCCTTCATCGGTATCATACCGACCATTCCACCTACATGCATTATAACATGAGCCAAAATCCAAGCAAAAACCCCTATTACCAGCATTCGATCCTCCGCGTTTTTCATTCGATGCGACGTCGCCTGGATTCGGTACAGCATAATTAAATAGCCAATCAAAAGCAACATAGCGCCAAAGAATCCACCAATTTCACCAATAATTGGGAAAATCGAATCCGAAATCGCCTCTGGTAAATAGCCCGTCGCCGAAATACTATTACCAATGCCGACACCAGTCAATCCGCCAGTACCAAAGCTCACTAGCGCATTGTCGCCATGATAGCTACCACTCGAAAAACTCGCTAAGCGATCTGCGCGGTGCTCCGAGTCTCCCATATTCAGCAAAGCGAATGCTCCTACAATTACCAACAATCCCGCTATAGCAATC
>DEGE01000034.1:5103-5444 GCA_002351365.1 Candidatus Saccharibacteria bacterium UBA2834 | reverse complement strand
GCCGTAAGTGCCTTTTTCTTTGCGGTCGCTTACAAGCCACGCCGTATAGAATAGAGCGGCAATCTTTAATAGTTCCGATGGCTGAAAACTCATGCCAACATTCAGCCAACGACACGCACCCAATTCACACTGCGTCAACGGCAAAGCCGAGATGGACGTGTAAATATTTAGCGCTATTGTGCCCCACCAAAATATTTTAATAATCTGCGTTTTGTGTTCTTTCCAATAACTCTGTACCTTATCACGCCAAAAGAAAATCGCACCAGCCAACATTGCAATCACCGCCATCGCGATTGATCGCACATGTCCAACAAAATAAGTATTTTCTGGTTTACCTTCTG
>DEGE01000034.1:2516-4996 GCA_002351365.1 Candidatus Saccharibacteria bacterium UBA2834 | reverse complement strand
CCAAGAACACGCCAAGCATTGCCAATACGCCGCCAATAATCCAAAAGCGCATCACAACCTTACTCTCTTCCCAACCTTTCGCCTGTAAGTGATGGTGAATCGGTGCGCTCAAAAAGATTTTACGATGGAAGAATTTCTTCGAAATGATTTGCAATAATGATGATCCGGCCTCTATTACAAACAAGCCACCAATCACCGGCAACAGCAAGAATGAGTTCGTCATCATCGCCACCACGCCAAGGCCAGCACCCAGCGCGAAAGAGCCCGTATCGCCCATCATGAAGCGCGCCGGGAACACATTAAACCAAATGTAGGCCAACAATGCGCCTATCACAATGAAACAAAAGCCCGCCAAATACCACTGCTCCTGCAGTAGTGCAATCACGCCATAAGAGCCGTAAGCCAACATCGCCAAGCCACCCGCCAGGCCATCCATGCCATCCGTGATATTTACCGCATTGCCGGTCGCAACTACCGCAAAAGCAAACAATACAATCATGCCTGCCATACCAATAGGCAAAGCACCCACGAATGGAATATTAATTGCGGTCCACCCCAATTTATAGGCAAAAAACCAGCCCAAGAATAAACCTAATGCGCTAATCATGGCAAACTTAACTGGCGCACGCAGGCCAGCCACTTTGTCCTTACCAAACAAGTTCAATAAATCATCAATAAAACCAATTGCGCCGCCGCCCACAAAAGCCGCAATCGGTAGCCAAGTCTGGCCACGATTCAGACAACACACAACAGTCACTACGGTTACAGCAATCAGCATAATGATGCCGGCCATTGTCGGGAAATGACGCTTGATTTTTTCTTCGTGTGCCTTGTTCATGTACTTTAATTCTTCGCCCGTAATCGCAACGCTTTTTTGTTTTTTCCAAAGCTTGTGCTTATAAGCAAAATTAGTGTAAATCGGCGTTATGAACATCGCCAACAAGAATGAACCAAGCGCTAAAATCAGTTCGTAGCCGATACTGTTGTTTATTTCATCAAACATAAGATAATTATACTACATCCTCTTAAGCTTATTATTGTGCGGGCGGTATTCTTAGGTATTGCAACATGTAATTACTAATCTCCGTAAAAACTGGGACTGCATCATAGCTACCCCATAATAGTCTGTCACCGTCTAGACGAATCAGTATGACATATTCCGGCGTATCACCATTGCCAGCCCCGCCGAAACCAATTGCGCCAGCAATAGTCTGATCGGAAGTATATTCACCCCTTTCATTCAAAGTCTCAGCCGTACCAGTCTTAACCCCCACACGATAGCCTGGCAAATCGGCGTAGCCGCCATTTACGCGGCGTACGTCTATCAACATGTCGCGCATCGTCGCACTAGTTTCCTCGCCAATGGCGTGTCGATATTTTGGCTCTTCTTCGGTCTTCGGAATAAACTCGCCACTATCATTTACTATGCCAGCTACGATTGTCGGCTGATAATAATCGCCATCGTTAATCAAAGCGGAAAAGCCCGCCGCCACTTGCACCATCGTTAGGTTCATACCCTGGCCAAAGGTCATATTGGCATAACGCACCGCATTACCTTCTTGTTTTTCTGGGCTAACAATCGTGCCAGCCTCCTCATAGAGCTCAATGCCAGTTTTTTTCCCAAGACTAAAGTGATCAGTTAAATAATTGTAGAGTGTTGTCCTGGCCTGTTTTGAAATTTGTCCACCACCGATTCGGCGCAAGGCCTCAACGCTACCTGTATTTAACGAGTAGTCCAAAGCTTCCGTGAAGGTAATATTACCATAGTGCGAAGTCGAGCCGTTCGCATTATGGATTTTACGATCGCCCACCTCCGTCACGCCAGTGTTGTAATACGTATCCGTTGGCTCCAATACGCCCTCGTTAATTGCTGTTGCATATGTAAACGTCTTACATACACTTGCCGGCTCATACGGACTTTCGGTCGCACGATTTGTAAACAAGCTCGCATCAGTTACTTTCCAATACTCTTCCGGATTATAAGTTGGATAATTCGCCATTGCATAAATATATCCATTGTTCGGATTCATTACTAATGCAGCCGCCTTCGAAATACCCGGCTTCTGCTCGGTGGCATTTTTCAAAATGCTTTCAACTTTGCGTTGCACATTCTCGTCAATTGTTAAAACTATGTTTTCGCCGTCTTCTGCCGGAATCTCAATATTATCATCGCCAATAGACAACGGGATTTGATTTACATCCGTCACAGTCTTTAACATGCCATTCTTGCCAGATAGGCGCTCATTCAACGACCCTTCAATACCAGTACCAACGCCTTCTACATTCACGAAGCCTAAGACCTGACTGGCCATTTCGCCGAATGGATNNAAACCCCGCCGTGAAGTTTCTTTTTGGCCAACGCCACGCAGATTCGCTTCTTTTACGGCCGCCACGGTATCGTAATTAACATGGTGCGCAATTTCGATGTATTGCGACTTCATGTTTTCCCAAACCTTATCCCAGCCCACAATCATCTGTTC
>DEGE01000034.1:0-2439 GCA_002351365.1 Candidatus Saccharibacteria bacterium UBA2834 | reverse complement strand
CGTTCGTTGATTACGGCTGGCACCACGTCCTCATCGCCGTCCATCAAATAAACTTCACCCCGCTTTGCCTCAAGCTCATATTGTTTAATACGTGTTTCAGCCGCTTTGGCTTTATATTCCTCGTGGTGAATTACCTGAATATCAAAAAGCCTAAAAGCCACAGCTACCAATAATAAAGCTGGCACCACTTTGAGAAAACCGTAACGCGTATTCACGCTAAACATAAGCCTATTTTACCAAATCCTTCCTTCAAAAACAGCCCCGCCAAGAGGCCGCTTTCTAACATAAAAATTCAGGAACTATATTTATTCCGCCACGAAATCCGCCGCCGATGCTACCACCATCGTACTAGCAGCCTCGTTCCCCTCTTCGGTCGCCGCCGCTGCGGTCATTTTAGCGTTTTCCACCGCTAAAGCATCGCGCTGTGCTTCGAGATTCGTAATTTCACTATCAATATTGGCAATCGCCATATCGTAACTCGTTACGCTCGCGCTCTGCGCTACTGAAAATAAACCAATTATTACAACTAAGGCCACAAAAATACCGATTCGCCCAAATGGACCAAGGCTAATTTTCGCATTATGCCGGACAGAGTTACGATTCGGCGCCCAGGTCATCGACCCGATCGCGCTACTGCCTCCAGCACGCCTCGCAGTTCCATAGTATGCTGACATTTAAAATATAATTCCACTCATTTTTATGTTTATGTTTATGTTAGATAAGCTTTGGCGATAGCCGAGCAACAGGTCAAGATCGCTCGGCTTCGTCCAAAGAAGGTCAAAAATTTTTACACTTCCCTCAAAAACTTCACCTATATGGTACCCCTAGGTCAATTGGGGCATGTATAGATTAAGCTCGAAAAATTTTCGTCAAAAGTATTCGGTCAAAAATACTCTTCTTTTCGCCAAAGCAATTAGCGGAAAATCACAGCAACTTTTTGTGCGCGGGATTTGTTGGTAACTTGGATTTTTGCCATTTTAAATGACTCCTTTTATTATTGTTTGTTTTTGTTTTTACGATTGCCCGATCCGCGCTTCGTTTCGGGCAACTATCAGAATTAAATTCTCTCAGCTACTCGCAACTTAGCACTTCTCGCGCGTGGATTGATATCAATTTCATTTTTGTCCGCAATAATTGGTTTTTTCGTAATTATCTCTAGGCTGGATTCAATTCCTTTTGAACTTTCTTCCTTGAAGAAATCTTTTACGAGACGATCCTCCAGGCTATGGAAAGAAATAATTGCGACTCGACCGCCCGGGTTTAGCAACTTCGGCAGCAAAACTAAAGTTTTTTCGATTTCGCCAAGTTCGTCATTTACGACGATACGAATCGCTTGAAATATTTTAGTTGCCGGATGCATATGCGAATATGGTGATTTGGATTTTATTAAATCCGCCAATTCAGTCGTGGTCTCTATCGGACGATGCATACAAATTTCTCGCGCTAACATTTCTGCGCGCCCCTTCCGTTCTTCGCCATACTTTACAAAAATCTCCGCTAGTTTTCGCTCGCTCCATTTATTCACGATTTGCCATGCATCCAAATCTTGCGATTCGTCCATACGCATGTCCAACCGTGCTGCTTGCGCGAATGAAAAACCACGCTCCGCTCGGTCTAATTGCGGTGAAGAAACGCCAAAGTCAGCCAGAATCATATCGAACTTTTCATTATTCTCCACAAGTCGTAGCGCCGTATTATAAAAATCGCTATGCATCAATTTCGGCTTCTCCGTTTGGTACTTCGCACTTAAGAAATTAATCGCATTTTGATCACGGTCATTCAGGACCGCCCCATTATAATTCCGCGTTACTTCCAAAATCTTATCAGCATGCCCACCGTATCCGGCCGTCAGGTCTAAATATGTTTCACCCGATTGCGGTCGTAAATACTTAATCACGTCCGATAATAACACTGGAATATGAACTTCATTCATTTCTTCATTATATCTTGTTCGAATCCGAACATCTAGAAATTTCGGATGTTTGTGTTTGATTTGTTTTTATTTAAGTTATACATCTTAAGATTCTATGGAAGCCAGCGTATAGCCAACTCGCGCCATAGTGTTGAGAGACTTAATCTGTATGAGGTGAGTTATATATGTTTGGGAGGTGTGTATTTTAAGAAAGGTACCTATTGAATTCGGTTTCGCGTATTCTAAACGCGTCCGAAACTCCTAGGTGACCGGACTCGNNAAAAATCCCGAACTTTAGTTCTTGTGTAGTGTAACGATTTGAAAATTAGTCGATTGGTCAGTAATGTGAATTGTCTTTTTCATTTGATTCTTATAGCCAATCGTCCTTGTCGATCTTTTTGTTTTTCGTGGTGTTTGTTTTTATGCTTTCCACTTGTCCTTAGTTTAAGCAAGTTTTTTGGCTTTTGCAAGTACCATTTTTTACACATTTCGCCATATTCTGTGCAAAAACGCCAGTTCAATCAGGG
>DEGE01000014.1:9804-10725 GCA_002351365.1 Candidatus Saccharibacteria bacterium UBA2834 | reverse complement strand
TTTTGAGCGAGTTCCTTTTCTATATCGCGCCACATCTGCTCTTGCGCCTTCTGAGCAACAACCTTCGTAGCAATGGGCTGACGGCCGGCCGGCAATTCATCCAAAATCGAAACCGCCAAATCACCGAAAATCGTTAATTGCAATGAACGCGGTATTGGCGTCGCGGTCATCGATAATAAGTGCGGCATCGTGTGGGCTTTAGCTAATAACTTTTGACGCTGCGCCACGCCAAAACGATGTTGTTCATCAATTATTGCAAGGCCAAGATTTTTAAATTCAGTATCATCGGTAATTAGCGCATGGGTGCCGATTACTAAATCGACCTCTCCGGCCTTAATGTGTTTTTTGAGCTCTTCTTTATGCTTGGTTGACCCCGTTAGCAACGCAATTTTTAATTCTCCACCGAATGTTTTCGAGAGCGACTCAGCGTGCTGCGTCGCCAACACTTCGGTCGGCGCCATGAGAGCCGTCTGCATGCCGGCTTTGGCCGCAATATATGCACTGAGCGCCGCCACCATCGTTTTACCGGAGCCAACATCGCCCTGTAAAAGGCGATTCATTGGCGTCTCTTGCGCCAAGTCCTGAATAATTTCCCATGTCGCGCGCCGCTGAGCATTCGTCAATTTGAACGGCAAGCCCGCAATCAGCCGCTTCAGTGATTCAATATCCGCTTTAATTGGCGTTGTTTTTAGTTTTTCGTTTTGCTGTCGGTTCAAACGCGAGGCCAATAAAAGACAGAATAATTCCTCAGTGGCAAGATAATCGCGGCCATCTTTTGCCATTTTTTCATCTTCGGGAAAATGCACATTCAGTAGCGCTTCCGCGCGGCCGGGAAAGATAGGGATCATATCCGGCGATAGAGCAATTTGATTTTCAATTGCCTTAATGAATTTTTTGAAATCTTGCGATTTAAGCGTTCCG
>DEGE01000014.1:1783-9794 GCA_002351365.1 Candidatus Saccharibacteria bacterium UBA2834 | reverse complement strand
TCATCGGTATTGATCTTCTCTACATCATCAGCTACATTGACTGCTGGATTCATGATCTGATAGCGGCCATACGAAAACTCCATCTTGCCCGTAAAATAATAATCTTTATTAGTATTTAGTTGTTTTACGCGATATGGCTGATTAAACCATATTGCCCGAATTGCGCCAGAGTCATCGCGAAGTGCAGCTTCAACTATTGTCAGCCCGCGCCCCTTGCGACTGAGCTTAACATCAGAAACTTTTGCTTTGATGGTAACCTGACCCGGTCGTAGGTCGGTAATTTTTTGTGCCTGCTGAAAATTTTCATAAGTACGCGGTAAATAATAGATAAGGTCACGCAAAGAGAAGATGCCCGCTTTATGCATGAGCTCGGCGGTTTTTGGCCCAATTCCTTTCACATCCTCCACAGGCGAAGCTAAATCCATGTCTATATTTTACCGTATAATAAGAGTATGAAGATTAGAAAACTTGAACACTCAGGAATTATCATTGAAGACAACGGGCGCGCCGTTATCTTTGACCCAATCGAGATAGAAAACTCTCTACCAGAGTACGAAAATATTGACGCGATTATTATCACTCATGGGCACAGCGACCATCTACAAATGCAGGATGTCGTGGAAGTAGCGACCCACAATCCAAATGCAAAAATTCTCTGCCCAGAAGATTGTTTGGCAAATTTCACTAATACTAACCTCAATGCCGAAGCGGTCGTTCCTGGTCAAAAGCTCGTTGTTGGCGACTTTAATTTAACCTTCTTCGGCGGGAAGCATGCTCAAATTTTTCCGGGGCAGGAAATGTGCGATAATCTTGGCTGTATCGTAAACGGAATTATCGCAAATCCTGGCGATTCACTCGACGTACCGCCATTAGCCGTAAAAGTACTCTGTGTCGCACTATCTGCGCCATGGCTGAAATCCCATGAAGCAGTTGAGTTTATTAATAATGTAAAGCCGGAAGTCGTCATACCGATCCACGACGCACTAGTCTCCAGAATGGGGAAAGAGATTTATCGCAATGTTCTCAAAAAGGCGGACAGAGAGTTCCGCTTTTTGGAGCCCGGCCAGGAATTCGAGTTTTAATCTTCAGCGGGCTTAGTCGGCGCATTCTCGGTGCGCCAGGCCGCAATTGCGCCATGATTACCGGAGAGTAAAATCTCCGGTACTTTCATGCCGCGAAATTCTGCTGGTTTAGTATATTGTGGATACTCATAATTATCACCATCACTAAAGCTTTCAATTTCCGCCGATTGCTCACCGCCGAGCACGCCCGGGATTAAGCGAACAATGCTATCGATTACTGCCATAGTCGGAATCTCGCCGCCAGTAAGGATAAACTTACCAATGCAAATCTGATGATCGACTAGAGTCAGAATGCGTTCATCGTAGCCTTCATAGTGAGGGCAAATAAAAATATAATTCTTGCCCGCTGTCGCATACTTTTGTGCATCGGCCTGCTCCCAGAGTTTTCCCTTTGGCGTCATAAGGACAACTTCGGCGTCCGGATTACTTTGCTTTGCATGCTCTACCGCCGCAAAAATCGGCTCTACTCTTAGGAGCATACCATCGCCGCCACCGTATGGCGTATCATCAACCTGATGGCGTGGCCCCAGGCCGAAATCGCGCAAATTAATATAATCGAATTGCACCAATTGGCGGTCCTGCGCTTTCCAGAGCATCGAAGTACCAAAAACTTTTTCGAACATCTCTGGGAAAAGACTAATAATCGTAAATTTCATTATTTTTTAGTTACTTTCACGAATGCTGGTCGAATCACATCGCCCTGATAATAGTAGCCAGCCTGCAGCGTCTCAGCGATTACTTCCTGGTCTCCATCACCTTCAACGCTGGTAGCAAAGTGAAGTTCCGGATCAACCTTTGCCCCTACGGCAGTATCAATCTTATCTATGCCTAGCGTGTTTAAAGTTTTTGCAAAAGTCTTAGCAAGTGGCGCCATAGTTTCTGGCTGGGCCGCTACAGCGCGATCAAAATCATCAATTAATGGCAAGATTTTTTTGACGGTTTTCTCTTCTACGGCTTTACCATACAACTCTTTTTGCGCCTCGGTCTGGCGGCGAAAATTCTCAAAGTCTGCCCGCGTGCGCTGTAAGTCGTTGGTTAATTCCTCGATTTTGGCCTCAAGCTCCTTAATGCGCTTACCCGGATTATCTTTGCCGCGCGCAATATTTGTTGCAACTTCTGCAACATCTAATACTTCCTCGCCGATTTTTTCATCCGTTACCGTGTTTTGCGCGCCCTTCGTTTTAGATTCGGCATTACTATATTCGGTTTTATTTGGTTCGTTAAAATCTTGATCTTCACTATTCATAAATAATCTCCTCTAACATTAAGCCAGCATGGCGTACTAGTGACATGACGCGCCGGTATGATTGTCTGGTTGGGCCGAGCACGCCGATATAACTGCGATCAGAATACGGCGAACGGAAACGTGAAATCACTAGCGACACATTGGAAGTCTTACCGACGGGATTTTCAGTGCCAATATATACATTTATCGCCTCATTCGGTTGAACTTCACGTAGCCAAGGTTTAATATTGTCGAGCAATTGCCCCACCGCCTGCACTTGTGCTGCTTGCGCAAATTCTGGCTGGGCAAACAAATTGCTGAAGCCGGAAATGTATAGCTGATCGCCCAGCGTGGCGAGGCCGAGATTACCGGTCAATTCCACTAGGCTATCCACTGCGGCGCGGACAGCATAATCTACACGCGTCTGCGACTGAATGCGAGTCGCCAATGCTCGCGTTGTGCGGTCGACGTGACCTTCATCAACTTCTTTTTTGTTCTTTGGCTCATGGTCAATTTTTTTTTGCAAAGAATTTACGTAGAGCCGATAGCCGGCATCGGTCGGGATACGACCGGCCGAAGTATGTGGCTGCATAAGGTAGCCCATCTGCTCGAGCTTCCCCATTTCGGCACGAATAGTGGCCGACGAGACGTCGAATAGCTTGGCTAGCGTGACGCTGCCGACGGGCGTAGCTAGCTCAGCATATTCCTCAATAATTGCATACAAGATTTGCTTTTGACGTTCAGTCATCATGCTTAAATTGTATTACTTTTAGCACTCGTTGGCAAGGTCTGCTAGTTGGTTGGAATGCGATAGAACTTACTATTCTTGGATACGTAGCCGAGATAATCTGGCGGACCGTCGCGATATACCTCTAATGCGATAGCGTCATCTCCGGGGCAGTCCATCGTACTGTGGCAGAAGAATCGAAGTGTCGCATATTCACCCTCAAATGACAACAGCCTGCCTTCACGCGTATAGAAAACACTGCCTTCGGACGGGTCTAATACTTTTATAAGCTCGCCGCCTGACGTGTAGGCATAAATACGGCCATCCTCCTGATAGCTAAAGAAATAACCGTCGTGAATGAAGACGCGATTATGGCCAGAAATAACTTGCATACCAGAAGTTAGTTCGATTAGTTTAAGATTGCTGCCGCTTTTTGCCACAATGTATTCGCCTTCGACTTGATGCATTTCATCATAAACGCTGTCGTTAATGTCAATATAGAACTTATCGTAGTCGTAACGCGTAACATAGCGGTTCTCGTCTACGGAGAAGAGTGCGGTCTGACCAGAGCTTGGATCGAGTGTTAAATATATCTTGCCACCCCAAGTAAAGCTAGTAATTGTATTGTGATCTACGGTATCAATCGTAGTTGAAGCGCGCTCTTTTGTTTGCGTGTTATAGATATAATACGCCGTATCGCGCAAAACAATGCGCCCATCGGGCAAGTCTGTAACTTTGCCACATACCTGAGTCTCACACGAGTAGCCATCGACAGTTGAAAGCGCAGTCGGTTTTTCTTCTGGTTCTGGCTCGGGCGGCGCGACCGGCTTACGGATACTCGTAAGGACAACAAAGACCAAGACAATAGCGATAATCACTAAGAATGCAATAAAAATGCCAATGCCTAATTTGAAAGCGCCACGTTTTGCTTTCTCCTCGGCAATCTGATGCTGCTGGGCGCGCATGGCGGCCTCGTTGCGTGCTCGCACGTCTGCTAATTGCTGCTCTGTGACTTCCCGCTGTGAATAAACCATACTTTGCGAGCGACGGTTTTCGAAGTCGCGTGGATTATATGCACGAGCTTTTTCGCGCTCTTCGGCTGCTTTTTTGACAGCCTCTGGATCGGCGCCTTCGGCGATTTTTTGCAAATCGTCAGTATCGTCAACCGGTTTCATATTATCGGCGTTTGGCGCATAGCCTGTACCGCCACTTGTGGTATCCGGCTTACTAAAGAGCGTACCCTCTTTGAAAGCCTGAGTGAGATTCTTACCAGTTGAGCCAATGCCCAACCCTTTATCGTCATTGTCCATATGTTATTATTATATCATCATGGAGCAAAACATTAGTACTATCAAAGATTGGCTAGGAACTGGTAGTATCAACATCTTCGGCTTGCCTTTTTCCGGCAAAGACACAGTTGGTATTCGCCTAGCCGAAGATTTAGGCGCAAAGTTTCTCAGCTCTGGCCTAATCTTGCGTCATATCGCCGAAGAAGACCAGGACCTTGCAAAAGAAATGAAGCAGGGACTACTGGCTGATACCAACAAATTCCTCGACTCTATTTTGCCTTATCTGAGCCGACAGGATTTACAATCTTATCCTCTAGTATTAAGCAGTGTCGGACGTTGGGAGGGCGAAGAATACCCAGTTATTGAGGCGGCCGAGGACGCTGGGCATCCAATCAAAGCCGTAATTCTCCTTAATATTTCTGAAGCAGAAGCAAAGAAGCGTTGGCAGACCGCCAAAACCCTAATGGACCGTGGCGAACGCGAGGACGACAAAGAATCTTCCGCTTTCGATAAGCGCATTGATGAATTTATTCAAAAAACCATGCCAGTAATCGAAACCTATCAAAAGCGCGGGGTATTAGTTTCGGTGCCGGCAACCGCCGATCGCGAAGCGGTTTATCAAAAAGTAATTGAAGAACTCGCCATCAAGGCACACGAAATCGACCGCGAAATTATCTAGCCACAAAAAATCTCCCCTCGTTGGGGAGATTTTTTAATCTCGTTTTAGCATTACCGTAAATGCCTCGCTCGGAATATCAACTTTTCCAAAGCGCTTCATGCGCGCTTTGCCACGTTTTTGCTTCTCCATCAATTTCGCCTTGCGGTCGCGGTCACCAGTATGGATTTTAACCGTCACATCTTTGCGATAAGCCCCCAATGTTTCGCGCGAGATTATTCGCGCACCGATAGCGGCCTGCAAGGCAACTTCGAAGTTTTGGCGCGGAATCACTTCTTTGAGTTTCTTTGTAACCGTACGACCAATCGCGTCAGCCTCGCTACGATGCGCCATTACGCTTAACGCATCGATTCGCTCACCCGCGACAAGAAAGTCGATACGCACCAAGTCTTCGGCCTTATAGCCCGCAAGTTCATAGTTAAATGAAGCATAGCCAGAAGTGGCGGATTTTAGCTGATCATAGAAGTCGGTTAGTAGGTTTGCCATTGGCGCCTCGAAATCTATCACGGCACGAGTATCAATATACGAGATATTCTTTTGCAGGCCACGCTTATTAATAATCAAATCCAAAATCGGACCAATATATTCTTTTGGCGTAATAATCTCACCCTTCGTCCAAGGCTCGCGAATCTCGGCGACCTTTGTAATGTCCGGTAAATCGGAGGCTGAACGAATGTCTAACTCTTCGCCAGTCGTTAAAGTTACATGATAGTCTGTCGATGGATTTGTAACAATTAAATCTAGCTTAAACTCCCGCTCGAGACGTTCGCGAATAATGTCCATATGTAGCAGCCCCAAGAAGCCGATGCGCAAACCAAAGCCCAGCACCGGTGAGTTTTCCGGCTCAAATTGCAGCGCCGAGTCGCTAAGTGAAAGTTTTTCGAGTGCTTCTTTTAGCTCTTTGTATTGATCATTGCTAACTGGGAAGAAACCAGCATAAACAAATGGTCGGACGTTTTTATACCCTGGTAACGCCTGTTTGGCTGGCGCTTTAGTCAAAGTAACCGTATCGCCAACCTTTGCCTCGCGCGTTGCCTTAAGATTTGTCACGATGTAACCAATCTCGCCAGGCTGCAATTCGCTACGGGGTGACATTTTTGGATTCAACACGCCAACTTCTAGTGCAATGTCGTTTGAGCCGGTCGCCATCATGTGAATGTTGGCGTTCTTTGGCAAAACACCATCAAACATGCGCACATACAAAACTACACCGCGATAATCATCGAAATATGAGTCGAAAATTAAAGCGCGCATTTCATCGCTATCGGATTTCTTTGGTGCCGGCACACGCTCAATGATTGCGTCGAGTACTTCGTCGACATGCTCGCCAGTTTTGGCGGATACCTTGATAATCTCCGACTCATCACAGCCAAGCAGATTCACGATCTCGGCCGAAACGCGCGGTACGTCGCTGGCCGGAAGGTCAATTTTATTAATGACTGGAATAATACGTAAATCTTGCTCGAGCGCCAAATAAACGTTTGCTAGAGTTTGGGCCTGGATTCCCTGCGTAGCATCGACCACCAAAATGGCGCCCTCTACTGCCTGCAGGCTGCGTGAGACCTCATAAGAAAAATCAACGTGGCCAGGAGTGTCGATTAAGTTTAGAGCGTAACCTTTGTACTGCATACGAACTGGCGTCAGCTTAATCGTGATGCCTTTTTCGCGCTCAAGTTCCATACTGTCGAGCAATTGCGACTTCATCTCGCGCTTCGCAACCGTGCCGGTGATTTCGAGCATGCGGTCAGCAAGCGTCGACTTGCCGTGATCGATGTGTGCGATAATACAAAAATTACGGATTTTCTCTATATCCATGCATCTATTTTAGCATATTGTCAAGCGGATTTTAAGAGGTCTAAAGCGAGAAATGCCCCCATTTTGCCCGCTCAGCATAATGGGGCCGCAACAAATCCAATTCACGAATAATTGCACGCGGCGACAAGTCATAGCCTGAAATAGTCTCCGGTTCGCCATCAATAAAGACCGTCGCATCGATTGGCTCCGATTCGCCCAGCGCATACGAAATGTTAACCAATACTTCATGCGCGTCGCGTTCGTTTAAATAATCAACAGCAATTTTGCGCGCCATATAAGCCGCCGAACGATCAACTTTGCTTGGATCCTTGCCAGAAAAAGCGCCACCGCCAATCGGCACGCGTGGGCCATAATTATCGACTATTAGCTTACGGCCGGTCAAGCCAGAGTCCGCTTCAAAGCCGCCAATCTGCCAGTCGCCAGCCGGATTAATGCTAACTTTGACCGTCGTATCTACTAATACTTTTGGCGGTAATTGCGTAAACCAAGCCGTTAAATCAGCGCAAAGTTGCTTCGTGGCGACTTTTTGCCAACTAATTACGACGTGTTTAATTTGCGCGCTAAGAAAATTCCCTTTCGGACCATATTCTAATTCAGCCGTGATTTGCGTCTTGCCATCAAATGGATGTAATGCAAACAGGAACTTGCATAAATTGCGCGCTAACACATATTCAGTCGGCAAATATTCGGCATTTTCGGCACAGGCGTACCCTACCATAATACCTTGATCACCCGCACCGCCCTCATCTACGCCGCGTGCGATTTCTGGACTTTGTTTAACAATATTCGTTTCAATCTCGATATTTTCACCGACTAGCGGCTGAACCAATTTCTGATAGTCAACTTTAGCCCTACTAGTCACCTCGCCTAATAAATACACCTTACCGTGACCACCCATCGTCTCGACGGCGACACGCGCTTGCGGATCTTCGCGCAAAAATGCATCCAGAATCGTATCGGAGATAATATCGCAGATTTTATCTGGATGTTGTGGCGACACAAATTCAGCCGTGCGCGTAATAAAATGATGTTTGATTGAAGATTTTGACATATCTTTCCTTTCTGGACGGAATTAGCACCTTGCTTGCGTAGGTTGCTGACAGATCATTGGGCCGGTCCCTCCCTGTCTCTTGATATTAAATTGTTAATGTATGATTATTATAACATGAAAATTTATCTTGTTCGGCATGGGCAAAC
>DEGE01000014.1:1386-1749 GCA_002351365.1 Candidatus Saccharibacteria bacterium UBA2834 | reverse complement strand
TGGCCGCGCGCAGGCTCGCGAAATGCAGGAAAAATTCCAAAACTTAAATTTCGATTTATGTTTTTCGTCGCCATTAAAGCGTGCCGCTGAAACAGCGAAGATTATCTGCGAAGGAAAGTGCGAAATCCGCTACGACGACAGATTAAAAGAGCGTAGTTTTGGCAAGCTCGAAGGACACCCGAGCAAAAATCGCCCGATGGAAAATGACTGGCGATTTGGGGCGACTTTTGAGGATAGTACTTTTGAGCCACTCGAAAGTTTATTTGCTCGCGCCAAATCATTCCTGGACGATCTCGAGAACGTCGATGCAAAAAATATCCTAATTGTCTGCCATGGCTCGTTAGCAAAGGCATTACATTACAG
>DEGE01000014.1:0-1363 GCA_002351365.1 Candidatus Saccharibacteria bacterium UBA2834 | reverse complement strand
ATCTAGAAAACTGCGCCTATGATAGCTATACGCTATTTGAGTAGTTGAAAAATAATAATTATGGTCGCCAAAATGACGCGATACCAACCAAAGTATTTCAGCGCATCGTCGCGCTTCAGAAAGTTCAATGCCCATTTAATCGCTAATGACCCAGCAATAAACGCTACGATATTCGACAAAAGCAACATTGGCGCATTTTGCGCAATGTAAATGCGCGATTCTTCTGAGAGCAAGCTTTTTAGAATTACGCCACACATAATTGGAATGCTGACAAGGAATGAATAATCTGCGGCGGACTTATTATTCAGGCCAACCAGGCGGCCCGCGATAATCGTAGAGCCAGAACGTGATGTGCCAGGGATCNNGTTCATGCCAACTAAGCGACCCGCAATAATAGTCGAGCCAGAGCGTGATGTGCCAGGGATCAAGGCGACTGCCTGCGCTAAGCCAATATAGAGCGCGCGTTTTTTGTCGAGCTTGGTTTCATCTTTAACTTTCTTCATGTGCGGAATTTTGTCGATAATTATCATGACCACGCCTATCAATGCCATCATGATAGCGATTGTGGTGAGACTCGAGAAAAATGGCGAACCATCAATTAAATCGTTTAACAGAAGACCAAGAATTACCGCCGGAATACAGGTAATAACGATATTAATCAGCAACTTAAAATCGTGCTTAACGAATACATCTTGAATAATTTGCCAAATACGTTTGCGATAGTAAATTAGCAGCACAAGCAAGGTGCCGAAATTGATAAATTCCAAAAAGAAGTGAAATACATCAGAACGGCCACCTAAAATCGTTTGCATAATTTCGAGATGGCCAGAGCTGGAGACTGGGATAAACTCCGTAATTCCCTGCGTTAGACCAAGCCAAAATGCGTCCCACCATTCCATATTATTCCACCTCGTACTTTCCGGTATGCTTGCGACCATCATAAATCATGGTCGGGATACCTTTAGCGTGAATATCATTCACGACAATATTATTATTTTTTTGAATTAACTGAGATGTCTCATCGCTCTTTGCAAGCTCTTTGATTGCGTTGCGTTCGTCGGTATGATAGCCAAATTCTTTCAACCAAGCCGTCAATTCCACTTCGGTCTCTTCATTAGAATAGACATCATTAAAGATTGATTGCCAATTATCACCATCGGCATTCTTTTCGGTGTAGATACGCTTAATAATCTGGAAGGCGACCGAATCGGCACCGTCTTTTGCATCGCGTGGTTCGCCATATTTATAGCTCGCGTACATATAACGGACGATCATTTCGGAATTTTTGAACTTGAGGTTGCCGCTTTCGTCTTGAATCGGGAACGGCACGAGTTGGACTTTATGGTCTTTGAAAAAGCCAGTT
>DEGE01000023.1:12035-18605 GCA_002351365.1 Candidatus Saccharibacteria bacterium UBA2834 | reverse complement strand
GCTGAGTTTTAATGTTAAGTTTTTGGCCATAGTACTTCTCGAAGAATTCGCGGAGAATTGCGAGCATATTGCCCAAAGTACAATCTTTGGAAACGTAGACACCTTCGCATTGATAAAAAGTATGTTCGTGGGTAGCATCAACGTCTTCGTTGCGATAAACGCGACCAGGCACGGCAACCGCAATTGCACTGCCCTCATCGAGTTTATGTTTGTAGGCTTTCAATACGCGATGTTGCATTGTGCTAGTATGGGCCGGCGGGATAAAACCTTCTTCCGTGCGGAAGGTATCATAGCCATCGCGCGCTGGATGGCCTTTGGCAAAATTGAGACTGTCGAACATATGAAATTCATCGTCGAGCTGACGAGACTCCATAATATCGAAGCCCATGCTTTGATAAATACCAATCACGCGGTCGAGCTCGGTCATTAATGGATGACGGCTGCCATGATCGGCCGTTAGAAACTTAGGCATTTCGCCATTCACATCGCACGGCGCGGTAATATCGAGCGCTTCAACAGCAACTTCCTCAGCTTTCGCTTCGGCCTCAATAATTTGCTGCTCAAGTGCTTGCTTTTGTTGATTGATTTTTTGGCCAAACGCAGCACGCTCCTCTTTTGGGAGGTCCTTAATTTTGGCATACTCAAGATTGAGGTCCTTGAGTTGTTTCTTTAACTCCGCAACACTTGACATAACTCTTCTATTTTAGCATAGAACAGATAGACTTAGGAGTGTTTAGCGACGTTTTTTGAGTTTATCTTAAGACAAAAATCACAATTAGCGACAATGCGGCGAGAAAAACCAGAACAAACCAGAACCAACTGAAGCGCGTGGTTTTGTGAGTGCCTTCGACATGGCGAGAATCTTCAACCAAATCAACGTCGTGCTCTTCTTCTAAAGACGTACGCTCGGCGCGCTCGCGGAGATCCGCGGAAATACGATCCTGAAGTTTGCTGCGTTCTTTGTTATCCTCTACTAAAATTCCCACGTAGACCTCCTAATTTAGTTCAATAATTCAAGTAACTTTTTCAATTGTAACATTAATGCGCTAATCGACCAAATTAAGCATAAGATAGATTCTTGGGGTGAAAACGCTTGCAACTGATAGTTTTATGATATTATGGTGTTATATATTTCTTAAAAGGAGGAAGAATGGCAACATCCAAAGCCAAGAAGGCCAAGAAGTCCAATGCTGCTAAAAGCAAGCCAACGACTTCAAAGCCAAAAACTACCCGCCGCTAAAGTCGACAAAAAGACCACGGTAGTTGCAGAAAAAACCGAAGCCAAAAATAAGACTGAATCCAAAAAGGAAGAAGTAAAAGTTATTACTGCAAAAAAGCCTAGCGCAGTAAAAGAATTCTTCAGCCGCAAATTTGATGCTTCCGAAAATATTTTGACGATTTTCAAAGACACCCACATTATTGGTGCTTTGATTGGCGAAATTCTCGGCGTCGCACTCATTACGATGGTTGCGTTAACGCTCGGCCTATTTAACCCGCTCTACTTTATTTTCGGTTACCTAGTTGTGACATTAGCGGTATTCCGCCTTTCTGGCGCTAATCTCAACCCGATTGTAACTGTCGGTATGCTCGCCACTCGTCGCATGAGCGCAATTCGTGGTGTACTATACCTCATTGCACAGGTACTTGGCGCATGGGTTGGCTATGTCGTAATTAAAGGCTTCTTCAGTGTCGGTATTAATTCTGGCGCGATCGATGCAACTACGGCCGCTCTACCATCTTTGACGCCAGCTGCAGACTTGACTGTCGCAACCGAAGGCTACAGCATGTTCTGGCCAATTGTCATGCTCGAATTCTTGGGCGCAATCATCATCGCCTTCACGTTCGCACGTGCATTAACTTATAAGAAGAGTGCTTTCACATTCTCAATCGTCGCATCTGCAGGCGTATTTCTCGCCCTATTGCTCTGCGTCGTAATTTGCAGCAACTTCTTCTATACAAACAAAAACATTTTTATTCTCAACCCAGCAATTGCATTTGTTTACGGTTTGTTCCCAGCTAGCGCAGAAGGCTTTGATGCATTAATGCAAGCCCTCATGCCTATGATGGTTACTTACGTCGTATTCCCAGTACTTGGTGGTATTATCGGCTTCTATGTATCCGATTTCGCCAGCAAACTTTCTGGTCACGAATTGACTGCTTAGTTCGAAATAAAATGGCTTCAAGGAATACCTCCCCTAGGCGGGAGGTATTTTGATGGCACTCATGCTTAATTGACTTTTTGAGTCAAGTGTGCTATAATAAAAAGATACCTATTGGCGCTCTTTAGAAGGGATGCATTATGCTTTATGGTCTTCGAACTGTCCGTAAGAGCTGGCCTCTGTTTATTTTCGACGTTTGCACACTCTGCCTAATAATCACCGCCCTGATATACGGCGTGTTGCATTTTAATGGCAGCGAGCTCTACTTGTCGAACGGCGAGGCACTCGGCTATGCAAGCCAACATATCACCGGAAGGAGCATTGATCTTGATGGTCTCATGGCAGACTATCACTACTACCCAGCCAATCGCACAGGCGGCGTGACCTCCTGGATTGGGGACGAACATATCTGGTATGACCTGAACGACGAACATGTCGCAACGGCCGTCTATGCCCAATCGGGCTTCGACATAGCCGTCTGGGACAACATTGACGAAGAGGAGACGAGCTACTATTACTGGTACTCAAACAACGGGCAATCGTTCCGTTGTCAAATTCCCGAATCAGTCATTGCAGCAACTTTGAGTGCCGCCATGGGCGACACCACCGGATTCCATGCCATTTAGATAATTCGCCCTGTTTTCCACCCCTGCCTCATCGAGACGGGGGTGATTTTTTGTGCTAAAATATAAGCATGAAGAATATCGTTTTATGTGGCAGCATGAAAGTAAAGGACGAAATTCTTGCTGTCGCCGATCAGCTAAAGGAACTCGGTTATGAAGCGCAATTGCCAATGGAATGCATGGAGGGACAACCTAAAGCACTTGCTTCGCGCGCTCATATGGAACGCGTAATTAACCCGGATAATCACTTTGTTTTAATCGTAAACGCCAAAAAGGGCGACATCGAAAATTACATCGGGCCAAATAGCTTTGCGGAGATTGCTTTTGGCTATTATTACCACAAAGATGTTTTTCTACTTAATGATATCTATGAGCCATATCGTGATGAGCTAGAAGGCTGGGATATAATTCCACTACATGGCAATTTGAAGCATTTGAATAATTTTGAATGCCCAGAAGCGAAGGATTATTTAAAAGCAGCAGTTGCAATTATGCTTGAGATCGGAAAAGTTTCCACAAGCCTATTGCAACGCAAACTTAGAATTGGCTACGGACGCGCTGCCAGTATTTTAGACGAGCTGGAAGATATGGGCGTCATTTCCGCACCAAATGGCGGCAACCGACCGCGCGATATCCTCATCGCTAGCATGGAAGAATTTGAAGCCAAACGAAAATAAAAAAATATCCTCCGCGGGGAGGATATTTTTTGTAGTTGGTTTAATTACTCAACAACGCCAAGCTCGATGCGCTTGAATTGTTTAACAGTAATGTTTTCGCCAGTCTTTGCAATCGTGTCCTTAATGAATTGCTCGACGGTCTTAGTTTCGTCAAAGATGTAAGTTTGACTCATTAATACACGGTCGGCGAAAGTCTTGCTAACCTTGGCGGCCAAGATTTGCTCTTTTTTATCGGCAGGCTCTTTGCCAGTCATGGTTTTTTCGGCAGCTTCGCGAGCTTCTTTCATTTTGTCTTCTGGGATTTCATCCTCAGTAACCCATTGTGGATTCATGGAAGCAACCTGCATGGCAAGCTTGTGAGCGAGATCTTTGAATTCGTCGGTCTTGGCAACGAAAGAAGTCTCACAGTTGACTTCGATGATTGCGCCGATACGGCCACCGTGAACATAAGATTCAACGAGACCTTCGCGAGTTTCGCGGTCGCCACGCTTTTCGGCCTTAGTTAGACCTTTTTTGCGCATTTCAGCGAGAGCCTTATCGAAATCGCCTTTAGCTTCAACGAGGGCCTTCTTTGCATCGGTCAAACCAACGCCGGAAAGTTCTTTTAGTTTCTTAATGAGCTCAATGGTGATTTCCTTTGCTTCACCCGCTACTTCTTTAGTGGTTTTTTCTTTAGCCATTTTGACTCCTTTTGGTTTTTAAAATGGATAATTATTGTTTAACAACTTTAGCTTTGCCTTCTTTGACGGCAGCAGCGAAGTATTCGAGAATCGTCTTAACGGACTTGATAGCGTCGTCGTTGGCTGGGATTGGATAGTCAACTTCGGTTGGATCGCTATTAGTGTCACAGATGGCGAATACCGGAATCTTGAGGGTTTTTGCTTCCTTGATGGCGTTCTTGTCTTGAATAGTATCGGCAACAATTACGGCAACAGGTTGTTTGTTCATATCCTTAATGCCGCCGTAGCGTTCATTGAGGACGTCAATTTCTTCCTGGAAGCGTTGAACTTCGAGCTTGCTGTAGCGTTTTTCGAGCTCACCAGAAGCCATGCGGCGTTCGAGGTCTTTAAGTTTGCGAATTTGCTTGCTAACGGTTTCGACGTTGGTAAGCATACCGCCAACCCAACGAACCGTGACATATGGCATATCAACCGACTCGGCGATTTCCTTGACCATGTCTTTCATTTGTTTTTTGGTACCCACGAAGAGAACCTTTTCACCCTTGCTGGCGAGCTTGGTTAGCTCTGGAAGAGCTTCGTCGAGAGCTTCGACGGTCTTTTCGAGGTTAATAATGTGAGCGCCTTGGCGCTTGCTGTGAATGTATGGAGCCATCTTTGGGTGCCAACGGCTGGTCTTGTGGCCAAAATGAGCACCGGCAGCAAGAAGCTCCTTGATATCTGCTTTGACAGGCATCTTCTACCTTCTCCTTCGTCCCGCTCCACGCAGGACTGTATCGTTAAATTTATTTACTTCATGATTTTAACATATTTTCTCAGGGAATGCTAGTACTTTTGAGAGATGATTCTTGCATTATTAATTATTTTGTGGCATAATATTGACGTTAGCCTGGTCTTCTTACACAGATGGAGGTGATAAAACATGAAGACAGCAGTAAAGAACGTTGTAGTGTTGCATCCGGAATTTGGGCGACTCGAAATTGGTATTCAGACCGCAAAGCGCGACTTGATGTTGAATCGCGTAATTCGTCTCGCCAAACAGTATGGCAATAATGCCAAATTCTCGAGTCAGCTCGTATTGGAATTAGCTCAAGCCTATCAGCACAAATCACGCGCATTGCGCGCTGCGGACGACCGCAACCGGCAGCTTAGCGCTAAAATTAGCGAGCTTGAAGACGAACTCTACGCCAGAGCACCAAAGTCCTTTTGAGAGCATCGGACCAATCCATCGGCCGCCCCTAACGTGCGGCCTTTTTTCTTGCCACAAAAAATACCGCCAGTATGGCGGTATTTGTAGTTAATCTTTGTAGGCGTCAAGCGTGACGTTGGTAGTATATGTCTTGTTGTCGCGGATATAGGTCACTTCTACCGTGTCGCCAACTTTATATTCGCCAATCAGGGTGCTAATTGATCCAGCCTTGCCAACTTCCGTGTTGCCAACCTTAGTGATGATGTCGCCATCTTTAAGCCCAGCTTTATCGGCTGGACCGCCCGCCACGATAGCACTTGCACGAGAGTTCGAATTATAGATATATGCGCCCTGCTTAACTGGTAGATCATATTTCTTAGCAACCTCCGAGGTAATCGGTACGTAAGTTACACCGAAATAAGCGCGTTCTGCCTTGCCGTTATCGATAATATTATTCAGCATACCTTTAACGGCCGAAATCGGAATCGAAAAGCCCATGCCGTTAGCGTCCGCCACGGCAGTGTTAATACCTATCACGTCGCCGTTTGCATTAACGAGTGGGCCACCAGAGTTTCCCGGGTTAATTGCCGCGTCGGTCTGAATCATGTCGTTTAGCGTTTCGACATTGTTGCCTTCTGAATCGCCAGCCTCAACACTACGGCCGGTACCACTTACGATGCCCTGTGTGACGGTATTTTGATAGGCACCCAAAGCGTTGCCGATGGCTAAGACTGGTTGCCCTACCGCGATGGTCTTCGAATCGCCTAGGTTGATAGTAGGTAAGCCGCTGGCATCCTCAATCTTGAGATAAGCCACATCATTGAGCGGGTCCTGACCGACAATTTGAACATTATCATAAGTATCGCCATCAGCCGTGACGACCTGAATATTGCGCGCACCATCAATGACGTGTTTGTTAGTGATAATATAGCCGTCTTCTCGGACAATCATGCCAGTACCGGCCGATTGCACGGTGCCGCCATAATAGTAATAACTGGAAGAGCTATAGCTTTCAGAAATGATCGATACGACCGCCGGCGTAACTTTTTCAACGATAGCAGCAATGGATGTTGATTCAAACTCAACTGAATTGCCGGTATAATAGCCATCCTCGCTAACCGTCGAAGTTGGCTGGTTAGCTTGGTTATTATTACCAAAATAGGCCATAGCACCAAGAATTAGGCCAAGACCACCAAGAATTAAAGCGAAGGCCGCCAAAACTACCGCGCCACCATTTGGCGAACC
>DEGE01000023.1:307-12023 GCA_002351365.1 Candidatus Saccharibacteria bacterium UBA2834 | reverse complement strand
CGGCTGTTTTGCAGTCTGATTTTTGACGTTATATTGACCACCGATTAATGGCGACTGCTCCACAACTGGCGCCGGTGCTGGCGTTGGTGCAGGCGTCGACTCTACTACGGGCGTAGGCTCCACGCTTGGCTCTACCACTGGAGCCGCTTCCGGTGCCGGCGAAGCATTATCCTGAAAAGGATTATTATTGCCTGACACTGGTTGGTTTTCTTGATCCATTTTTCTTTTTTACCTCCTTTTTTGAAAACGTTTTAAATATAAAACTTTGCCGTCGAGAAAAAGAATATCATCACAAACATAAGCAAAGCTGAAAAAATGATTGGTAATAAAATATCGTCGGCACGAATCTTGCCATCGTGGCGTACGGCTGACTTGTATCCTCGCATAAATACAAAGAATAAGAGCGAAACGGCAATTGGTAGCTGAGGAATAATAAAGCTGATCGAGCCCAGATTGAGCGAATAAGTAATCGTCCAATGATAAAGCACCCAGGCTATTTCAGCGAATAGTAGGCCAAATATAAAAGTAGATAAAGTATAGTCATGATCCTCGCCCTGCATTAGAATGTGACGGCTCGCACCATAGCCAATAACAAAACAAAGGATGGTCGAGACTAGCGGATCATTCAGGCTGTCGGCCATAATAGCCGTAGCGAAAGTACCAAAAAATACAGCAAAGACGGATTGCAGTTCATTAGCCTTTTCCGAACTGCGTGGTTTAATGATAACTAGCCAAATCGCATAAATAATCGTCAAAACAATATGCCAAGCATTCAACGTGGAAGTGCCTGCGATGTAGACTAGTAACACCATACTAATGCCGACGATATAGTCAACAAGATTAGCCTTGATATTTAACCACCAATAGCGTGGCCGCACCGCCACGACGCGCCACTTGGACAACAATACTAACAATACGCCCAAAATCCAGCTACCACTAATTACCGTGACAGCCGTAGAAGTTACCGCTAAAGCGACATTTAGAATAGCGTGAACAATTGTACTGAGGACATTGCGTCCTTTTCGCAGCATTACATAATCTGCCATAACTTGTTTTATTTTATCACAGACCGCCAAGCTCCGCCACTTATGCTAAAATAGATTCATGGAGAAAAAACCAAGTTTTGCGCAAAAATATCCAGCATTGAACGACATTTTGAGCTTTCTGCTATTCGTCGGCGCCGTTGCACTTGGTACTTTCGTCTTAAATAGTTTCGTCTTCCAAAGTTATAACGTAGTTGGCGGCAGCATGGAAAACACTTTCCAGAACGGTGATCGCGTCATTGTAAACCGCTTTGCTGTCACGAAGGCTCATTTCAACGAACAAGAATACATTCCAGAACGTGGCCAAGTAATCGTGTTCGCAAATGGTGGGACTGAAGGCATTGGCACAATGAGTTGCGAAGCGCAAAAAAATATCGCCGATCAATACATTATTAAGCGCGTAATTGCGTTTCCTGGCGAGCGCGTAATGGTCGAGGATGGCGTCCTAACGGTATTTAATGACGAACATCCAGAGGGTTTTCATCCAGACGACGAAACGCGCAAGTCTGACAATGATGGACCAAAGGCTTTTACTTCTGGTAAAGTCAACATAATCGTGCCGGCCGGTGAATTGTTTGTGAGCGGCGACAATCGCGAAGGTAGCAATTCGCTCGATTCAAGAAGTGGACTCGGCACAATTCCATTCTGCCGCGTCGTTGGACCAGTGACACTTCGAATTTTCCCTTTTAATACAGTTCGTAAATTCTAAATGTCATAGATATTGTGCTCGTGATAAATGAGCGAATATTGGCATGGTAAGTCCGGCAGGGCGACACATTCTGTTGTTTCGGCATAAATGGGCGTTTTTGCCACGATCACAAAGAAAGCAATGGTTAGAAGCACGCTAATAATCATGGTAATTTTGCGACGACAGAGAATTGCTACCAAAGCCAAAGCAGCATGAACCGCAATAATGATTCGTACATACGGTAAAGCATAGGCCGACACATACGTCACATCATTACCTTTGACGGCGAAGACGGCAGCAATCTTGATCAAGCTCACAATGAGGCAGAATGCCGCAAACCAACACAGGCCTTTAAAAACTGCAGTTATCTTGCGATCCTTTTCGAGTTGTTGACGAGTTTTACGCATTTTACGTTTTTGTGCACTCATGCTTCCTCCATGCTTGGCTTATCGATTTGTTTAACTTCGATACTACTCTCGCCTGTTGTAATTTTCACAACATCTTTATCAATTTGAGACAGCGATTTATAGGCCGTATTATAGTGATTAACGGTTGTGCCGAGCGAACTACCAAGCTTTTGCATATAAGTATCAAAAGCCGAGATATGGGTACCGAGCTTCGCGATGCGTGCCTGAATTTCTTTAGTGTCTTTTTCAATTTCGAGACTGCGTAAACCCTGTAGAATGGTTTGCAAATAAGCCATAAAGCTAGTTGGGCTAGTAATTATTACTCTCTTATCTCGGAACGCGTATTCGATTAGGTCGCGGTCGCTTGCGCCAGTTACGCCAACCTTATTAATTAGTAAATCATAATATAGGCTTTCGGATGGCACGAACATAAAAGCAAAATCCATCGTATGCTCAGCTGGGCGAATATATTTAGACGTTTCATCGATGCGCCCTTTCAAATCATCGCGCACTTTTTTGGCGTATTTTTCACGCTCAGTTTTATCTTTAGCTGCAACCATGCGGTTATAGTTTTCGAGCGAGAACTTTGAATCGATTGGTAGAATTTTGCCTTTATCAAGAAATACTACCGCATCGACAATCTCGCCATCTTTGAATTTGTATTGTGATTCGTATGATCCTGGCGGCAAGACGTTGCCAAGTACGGTATCAAGATAATATTCGCCAAAGACACCACGCTGTTTTGGGTTTTGCAAAACAGCCTGAAGTGTTTTGAGTTCGTCGGCAACACTGACAACATGTTTATTAGTCTCAGTAATTGAGCCGAGCCGTTCAGAGATTTCAGAAATAACTTTATTGGAGGCCTGCATCTGATGACGCGATTCGGACAATTGACGCGCAATCGAGTCCTGCACGCGGGCATTATTGTTATCAATCTTACGATTGACCGCCTCGTTCATTTGATCGATTTTATCCTGCGTACGGTGGTTATCTTCTTCGATTTTGCGGTTTAGAGTATTCGCGNNTATTCGTTAGTTGCGAGAGCTGACGATTTTGCAAAAACAACACCAATACAAGTGCAACTATGATTACAGCAATCGGAATTACATATTCCATTATTTATTCACCTTTAGCCAATAGACGTTACGATGTTCAACTATCTCATTAGGATCATCAGCGCAACCGCCATCGGGGGCCTGTTCGCATTCTGGGGCATATAAAGTTCTGAAATCCGTATAATATCTTACTTCTCCACCGTCGAGAGTTTCGCCGTACACGATATAGCTCGGCACGAAGGCAGCGCCTATGAATGCCGCAACCAGAAAAATCGTACACATAATAAGCATGTTACGCTCTTTAGCAAAGAAAGTGACACCTAATAGAATTACAAAGAAAACCACGGCCATTATGATGAAATATGGCGCTTCCAGCTCGTAATATATGCCAAAAATGCCATTATTCACTAAAGCTATCCAGCCCAATATAAGAATCTCTATACATAATAGGATTGCACGATATAAGCGAAGATTGAGCTTTGCGATAGTCGCCTGCTCTTTCTTCATCGGCTTTTGCTGCTTCTTGGGGTGGCCTTTCGTGGGCATACTACTTACTGCTCCTCTGTGCCACCAATGGGCGTAATGCCGTAGACGTTGTATCTTGCCTCATGCACAATAATGACGTCACATTGCGGACAATCAGGATCAGTTGTACCTATTTCTACCGTGTATGCCGGCGTTATTAAACAAATAATAAAGAAGAGAATTTCCATTAAAGTTGTAATCGCAAAACTACTGCCATGTTTAGAAATAGCACTCACTACCAAGAGCACAACATTGAGAATGATAGCAAATTCGATAAATTTAAAATCGATCGCAGTAGTTTCTGCTGCGCCATAAAATCTCGACATCGTAACAAGTGTTAAAATTAGCAAGGCAAATTGGGAACCGATAAGAGCAAAGCGCCAAATATGCTTAGCCTTGTCATCAATCAAAACACCCAAAAGATGAAAATCATCAAAACCTGGCTCCTTTGGTTTTCTGACGGTTTTAGCCTTGTTTACTTTAGTAGCTTTATTCTTCGAAGATTTTTTTGCGCTCATGCTTATATTCTACCATAAACAAAAAAATACCCCCATAACAGGGGGTATTTTTAAGTCATGCGACTATTTGTCAACAACTTCGCCTTCTACTGCACCGTCGTCGTCTTTTTTATCGTCCTTCTTATCGTCGTCGGACTTTTTGTCTTCGGATGCAGCCTGGTACATCTTGGCACCGATTGGCATGATGGCGTCATTGAGTTTCTTCATCGCCTCTTCGAGCTTGTCTTTGTCGTCGCCGCTCTCACTCATTGCTTCACGAGCTTCCTTAACGGCCTTCTTGATAGTTTCTTTGTCGTCATCGGAAATCTTATCTTTGTATTCATCTGGCATCTTTTCGGCCTGATAGATACTGTTTTCGAGCTGGTTACGTACTTCGACAGCTTCCTTTTTCTTCTTATCTTCGGAAGCATGTGCCTCAGCATCCTTTTGAGCGCGCTCAATATCTTCCTTGCTCATGTTGCCAGAGTTTTGAATTGTAATACTTTGCTCTTTGCCAGTACCCTTATCCTTGGCGGTAACATTCAAGATACCGTTCGCATCCAAGTTGAAAGTAACTTCAATTTGCGGGACACCGCGTGGAGCCGGAGCAATACCATCGAGAATAAAGCGGCCGAGCGATTTATTATCACGGGCGAATTCGCGTTCACCCTGAAGAACATGAATCTCGACCTGATTTTGATTATCGGCAGCCGTCGAGAACACCTCGGACTTGCTGGTCGGAATGGTCGTATTGCGATCGATTAATGGCGTACGGACACCACCCATAGTTTCAATACCGAGCGTAAGCGGAGTGACATCAAGGAGAAGAATATCCTTAACATCGCCAGCCAAGACGCCGCCTTGGATAGCGGCACCAACGGCCACGACTTCGTCTGGGTTCACGCCCTGCATTGGGTCTTTGCCGAAGAGCTTCTTAACGCGCTCGACGACAGCTGGCATACGAGTCATACCACCAACCATCACGACTTCGTCAATATCGCTTGGTTTGAGATTGGCATCCTTCAAAGCACGGTTAACTGGGCCATCGAGTTGGTCCAAAAGATCAGATACGAGTTCTTCGAGTTTAGCACGAGTAAGCGTCAATTCGAGATGCTTAGGGCCATCCGCATCAGCCGTGATGTATGGTAAGTTAATCTCAACCTCGGCAGCCGTCGAAAGTTCCTTCTTGGCTTTTTCGGCTTCGTCCTTAATGCGCTGCATTGCAGCAGCATCTTTGCGCAAATCGATGCCGTTGTTGGCTTCGAAATCTTTAAGAATATAATCAACAATCTTGTTATCGAAGTCTTCGCCACCTAGATGCGTATCGCCGTTGGTGGACTTAACTTCGAAGACGCCATCACCAAGTTCGAGAACGGAGACATCGAAAGTACCACCACCAAGGTCGAATACAACAATCTTTTGGTCTTCATTCTTTTCGAGACCATAGGCCATTGCCGCAGCAGTTGGCTCATTCACGATACGACGTACTTCGAGGCCAGCAATTTTACCAGCATCCTTAGTGGCTTGACGCTGAGAATCGTCGAAGTAGGCAGGCACCGTAATAACAGCTTCGGTAACTTTCTCACCCAAGAAAGCCTCGGCGTCAGCCTTAATTTTGCTCAGAATCATAGCAGAAATACGTTCTGGAGTGTATTTTTCACCGTCAAGCTCAACAGCGACATTACCGCCATTATCGACAATCTTGTAAGCAGCATTCTTCATGTCGTTCTGAACTTCTTTGTCGTTAAACTTACGACCCATCAAACGCTTAATGCCGTAAATGGTGTTTTCTGGATTCGTGATACGCTGACGTTGCGCCACCTTACCGACGAGACGATCGCCCTTCTTCGTAATAGCCACAACGGACGGAGTCGTGCGGTCACCTTCGCTGTTTGTAATAACTTCTGGCTTGCCGGCAACCATATACGCAAAGGCGCTGTTAGTTGTACCAAGATCAATACCAATAATTTTACCCATATTTTTCCTCCTTTCGGAAAATGCTTTCGTTTTAGCACTCGCACACAGTGGGTGCTAATTTAATCTAATTGTAGTCCATTAGCACTCGACCGTCAAGTCTGCTAATTGACTTTTTTGGAGGATTTTTTAATTGGCTTCAGTTCGAGATCTGGCCCTAACCAGTCAATATAGGCGACAAACTTAGCGTTCGTTAACATAAAGCCGCCAATCAGCGAGCCGATAAAAGCCATAATCAAATCGTACATCGTATCGTCGACGCCAATTGAGACTAACTGCTGCATAGATTGTCCTAGCAACTTATCACAGGCAAACTCGAAGAATTCCCACAATACAGCAATGCCGAGCGAAAAACTGACGATGAAGACTGCCTTAAAGTGATCTGGCGCGGCGCTCATCTTATAATGCTGAATTGCATAGTGCCCGGCCAGGGCCGAAAAAACGCCAGAAAGCAAGTGTACGATTTTATCAAAATATGGCACGGTCTTATAAAAGTCCATGCAAATCCCAAGATGGAGCGCAATAAATACGAAAATATAATATAAGAGCTCGATGCGCGGCGTCATCTTGCCTTTAAAAATTACGCGTACGAACTCTGGCGCAAAGGGCAACAGCATGCCAGCCAAAAAGCCGCCGTATTTAGTGTATTCTGGCACCAGCAGACAGCGAATGCCCACTAAAATAGCGAGTATTAGCAAACCAATCTTAATTGAGACTAAAAGCGGTCGCGTCAAGCGTTCCATGATGTTCATATTATATCATCATGCTAAACTTAAAATATGTTAACTTCAGCTGCACTTCAGCTCATTGCGCTAGTTACTATGACGCTCGACCATATTGCCTTCTATTTTCTCGATGGCTTCGAGCCACTTCGAGCAATTGGCCGCATTNNACGATGCCGCTGTTCACTTTTATGTTGGTTGAGGGGTATTTTCATACTTCATCAAAAGTTAAATACTTCGGTCGAATTTTAATAGCCGCCATACTGGCCGAGCTACCACTCTGGCTATTTCACAGCGTATTCGACTATAAGCTATTAATTAATATTCTATTCGGCTTTCTTCTGGGCTTCATTTTAATAGCCATGATTGACCGCAGTCGGTTATTCCTGGTTTTGTCGCCAGTTGTGATTTTATTGGCGCAAGTGCTAGGCATAGATTACGGTGGCGGACTAATTATCCTCGTGTTGGGGTTCTTCTTGGCTCGAAAGTTATTTGAGAAACAAAAAATCGCCAAGATGGTGATACAGGCTCTTAGTGTAGTTGCCGCGATTGCATTCTTCTTATTATTCTCGAGTTTCACGTTAGAGTGGTGGGGACTATTAGCGTTAATCCCTATTTGGCTATACAACGGCAAAAAGGGCAAGCGTCTGCCGCGCTATTTTATGTACGTGTATTACCCGGCCCACTTAATGGTATTGTTCTTAATTAGCCTTGCGCTTCCACATTAAGGGGATGCTTTTCGATAATTGCCAACCCAGAGCTGAGGCGTAATTTATAGTTTGAATGCGCCTCGAGGAATTCATTTACGGCCCTTGCGCTGCCCGGCAACTCCTGGTTGCGATAGTCGTGCACAACGATAACGCCATAATCCACTAATTTTGGCGCCACTAAAGCAAAGCTAGTCTTAATCGACTCATAAAAATCACCATCTAGTAGCGCAAAGCAGATTTGACTTGGCAAATCATTGTCTGCATCTAAATCTTGGAACCAGGCTTTTTTGATGACCGGATCCGGCAATTGTAACTTACGGAACTTGTGCGCTACCGTCTCTGCGTCAACTTTCAGCTCGCCCTTCTTAAAGCGCCAACCGGCCGCAGAGCTGTCCTCGGCGGTTTTTTCAGGTAGCCCCTCAAAGGAGTCATAGAGCCAAAGCCATTTCTGGGGATGCTGTTTGAGGGCTTCCGCCAACAAAACAGAGGTATCGCCCGCATAGCAACCAAACTCGACGACGTCGCCATCTAGTACAAAGGTTTGTTCTAGCTCGCGTATGATAATATCGGTTTCACGAGTTGAGATTTGAAGATCTTTCATTCAATGAAGCCAATTTCCCGCATTACTTTGGCGAAGTTCTCGTGAAATTCCGGAATCGTACCAGAATTATCAACGTAATAATCTGCGATAGCAATTGGCCCGCCCTTTTCGAGATTCTCGATTTCGCTACGATCGCGCTCGGCGGCAGCCTGAGCGTCGAATGGGCGATCTGGACGTTCAGCTAAGCGCTTACGGCGGAGTGCTTTTGGCACCGTGATGGCAACAACCGTCATCTCGGTTGGCCATTCCTTACGAAGAATCTTATATTCAGTCCAGCTATAGACGCCATCCAAAACAATTCGTTTCTGCCCGGCCGCAATGAGGTTCTTGGCCTCCTGAATAGCGCGCAATACAACAAAATCCTTCCCTTCTTTTTGACGAATCTCTTCGCGAAACTTCTTTTCACTTTCGCCATCCTCAGTGCGTGGAATCCCCGCCTCTTCCATAGCTTTATAAATTACGCCACCAAAATAAACTTTAGGGATGCCGCGTGCGGTTAAATATTCAATAGCGGTCGATTTACCACTACCACTCATGCCAACTACGGCTACAATTTTTATATCTTTATTATCTTTCGTGCTCATTATCTTAGATTATACACGACAAAAAGAGACTCCGGAGAGTCTCTTCCTTGCTAGATGGCGCCGAGAACGCGTCCCCACAATTCGTCGACAACGGAACGATTCATATTGCCAACTGCAGCCAGGCCAGAAATGCCGGACTGCATAAATTCGCGCGCTAATGATACGATGGTGCCCTTGTCGATTTCCTCGATCATTTTTGGCGCTTCAGTCATTGGCTCATAGGCGCCCGTCACAATGTAATCGCGCATGTAATAATTGCTAATTTGGTCAGCGGTTTGCGCCAACATCTGATGGCGACCCAGCAAATACATCTTGGCGGCCTCGATATCTGATTCAGATAGATCACCGTTGATAACCTTCGCCAACTCAACCGCGATGAGATCAAATAGCTCATTGGCGTTTTCGGAGTTGACTTCGCCGTCAAAGTCCCAGGTACTGCTCCAGTTGTCGGTTGCTGCACTCGAGCCGATACCATAAACGATACCACGCTTACGCGCCGTGCCGAAAATCTTGCTACTCATTGTGCCATTAAGAATATGATTAAGACACCCTAATGCATATTGCTCACGCGGCTCGAGCGGACGCTGAATGACAAAGGAGAAGCCAAAACAGACGTTACTGGCATCCTTACGTCGAATCAAAATCGGCAAAGTGCCAGTGTAATTACTCATTGGCATGTCAAAGCGCTCACCTGGCTTTAAGTCCCAGTTTTCGAGCATCTGAATAATCTTGCGCTTGCGACCGCGTAAATTACCGCAAATAATGAACTGCATATTATTGGCCGTATGGGTACGGCGGTGATGTTCGCGTACATCCTTGAGTTCGATATTATTAATTGTCTTGAGGCGCTCAGAATAAGTTAATACCTTTTCGCCAAGTTCTTGTTGGAGCTTTGGCCAAATTAGGCGCGAATAGTCGTTTTGGTAGCCGGTTAATTCAGAGCGAACATTGCCCTTTTCGCTACTTAGCTCTTCCTCATTAAAACGCGGCTTTGCGACCGCGAGTTCTTGCAATGACAAAATTCGATCCCACTCAAAATCAGCGCATTCTGCCTCGTAGACAATAAAGGCGTCAGAGGTCCAGGCGTTATGNNTTGGTGAACTCCGACTCATAGGCCTGCTCGTCTTTATATTCGGCATTGCGGCCAAATGCCATATGCTCCATTAAATGAGCCACTTCGTAAATTTCGGGCTTTTTGACGAATTTATTGCCTGCGCGAAAAATAATGCGGATGTTCATAACACCCGCGCCAGGGGCATCAATAAGGATACCCCGGGCACCGGATTTAAGTTTTACTTCTTCAATCGAATGCTTCATAAAAAGCCTTATGCTTGACTATTATGGCGTATTGTGCTATAATAGAAGTATATGGTGGTCCTAGCGACGACCTTTCTTTTTATTCTGGCGAGCTTTTTTCTTGCTCTTGCGGGCCTGATTGCGTTTTGCATTGCGATCGGTGTTCTTGCCAGAATTACCGCCACTAGAGGCCTTTACAGTATTCGCATTGGCACGAACCGTCACGGAGCTCTTCTTCGAGATGCCGTGTTCATCCTTCGAGAATTCGTCATCCATATTCTTAGCACCAGCCGAGATTTCATTCACGCCTTTTTCGGTGGCGGAATCAGCCATCTTAGTTAGCTCGGTTTCATATTTATCATCGGAAACGTCAGCGACGGCGTTGGCTGGGATAGTCAAGATAATCTTCATGACTTCTTCGCGCAAAGCGTTCTGGAGGCCATCAAAGAGTTTTTGCGACTCGGAACGATATTCGACGAGTGGATCGCGCTGACCGACACTGCGCCAGTGAATACCCTCACGGAGGTGTTGCATATTCTCGAGATGCTGCATCCAAAGCGTATCGAGTACGCTGAGGTATACTTCGCGCTCAACTTTACGCATGGTTTCTTCGCCGATTTCGAGTTCCTTATTGTGATAGAGCTCTTCGACGGCAGCCGTGGCGAGTTTGACGCGGTCTTTTTCTTTGCGCATGAGACCAATCGTATTAACGAGGTCATCATCAAGATCAAAGACACGTTTGAAATCTTTCTCAAACTTCTTGTTAACACGTGAGCTAAATTGACAAAGCTCGGCAATTTCGTCTTTGTAAAGACGCGTGATTTCTGGGCGAATATTGTCACCATCAAGAATCTTGCGACGCATCGTGTAGACGACTTTACGGTGGCGGTTAATCACGTTGTCATACTGAACCACGTTCTTGCGGCTATCGAAGTTGAAGCCCTCGATACGTTTCTGTGCCTGCTCGAGCATCTTACTAATTGTGCGGTTACGAATTGGCATGTCTTCGTCGACGCCGAGGCGCTGGAGAACGAGCGCCATGCGGTCACCCTGGAAGATGCGCATGAGATCGTCTTCGCAAGATACGAAGAATTGAGTCGTACCTGGATCACCCTGACGACCACCACGACCACGGAGCTGATTATCGACGCGGCGAGAATCATGACGGGCAGTACCAATCACAACCAAGCCACCGAGTTCGGCAACGCCTGGAGCGAGCTTAATATCGGTACCACGACCAGCCATGTTGGTAGCCAATGTGACGGCACCTTTTTCACCAGCCTTGGCAATAATTGCAGCCTCACGCTCATTATTCTTGGCGTTCAAAATCTCAAACGGAATGCCCTCTTGAGAAAGGTAAGCCGCGATACGTTCGTTATTTTCGATGGAGTCGGAACCAATCAAGATTGGCTGACCTTTATCGTGATAATAGTGAACTTCCTTGGCGATAGCTTTGAGCTTAGCAGCTTTGGTGCGGAAGATGTAGTCGTCTTTATCGACACGGATGATTGGCTTGTTCGGCGGAATCTGAATTACGTCGAGTGAGTAAATCTGTTGGAACTCTTCAGCTTCAGTGAAAGCGGTACCAGTCATACCAGAAAGCTTGTTATAGAG
>DEGE01000023.1:0-144 GCA_002351365.1 Candidatus Saccharibacteria bacterium UBA2834 | reverse complement strand
TTAAAGAGCGTTTCGGCGCGGAGAGCCTGCTCCAAGTGATAAACGATACGGGTGTTTTCGGTGGAATAGAGAGTCTTTACGCCCAAGATTTTTTGGACTTTTTCGACACCTTCGTCCGTGAGAGCGACCGTGCGACGTTTTTCA
>DEGE01000010.1:46153-59494 GCA_002351365.1 Candidatus Saccharibacteria bacterium UBA2834 | reverse complement strand
ATGAAGATAACAGCAATAATGCCGACCCAAAGATAGATGGTATCTAAGACTTTACCGACTGTGGAGTAGGCGTCCTCCTCATTTTTCTCGTAATCGCACATGCCGGGTGGCACGCTACCACCCTCAAGAACATACTCGCAAGCCTCATAACCACTGGTATTTTGCTCGGCGGCAAAAGCAGGGGCTGAAGCTAGTAGTCCTATCATTACAGTAGCTATGAGAAAGGTTATGAGCGCGAAACAAATTGGATTAATTCTAGAAATCCTCATTAACGGTAATTATACCATTAGCAGTATTGTCTTACTGAGACTGACAAATAATGCATTATTTGCTACTATAAAAACATAAGCTTATTTTGATGTAGAAATGAAAACAATTAATCGGGGTATTAGTGTTAGCTTGGCATTAATAACAATAATTATTGGTTCTTTGATGCCATTTCGGTGCTATGCAGACGAGCAAAATACTGAAGGATACGAGGCTTGCGACTACTTGCTTGAGGGCGGCTCCGCCCCTCCGGGCATGTGCGACTACGAGAAGAATGAGGAAGACGCCTATGCTACGGTGAGCAAAGTACTGGATACTGTCTACCTATGGGTAGGTATTATTGCGGTCCTTTTTGTTATTATTGGTGGCATCAATTATTCTATTTCACAAGGTGACCCTAATAAAGTTAAAAAAGCCAAAGAGACTATCATTTATGCATTAGTAGGACTAATCGTCTCATTGTTGGCGTTTTCAATCACGTCTTTTGTCCTAGGCGCACTTGAAGGAGGGCAAGATAATAGCGTTCAGGGTGATACCAGGCAGGCCGAATCGGCCAACGTTGAAGCAGAATCGATTACTGTTTCAGCTCCGAAAACTGAACTCCTCGCCGGCGAAACCATGCAGCTAAAAACCGCTTTTGAGCCCAACAATACGAGTAATAAAGCGCTAATTTATTCTTCATCCAATCCAGATATTATTACGGTGGGGCTGACCGGCAGAGTGACGGCTAAAAAAGCTGGTACAGCTACGGTTACTGTAACTACTAGAAACGGCAAAAGTACGGAAATCGAGCTCGTCGTTTCACCAGCAGTTTCCGCCATAACGGCCGTAGATACGGTTAGGCTAGTTGACGGGCAAACGTTTACATTGCGCCCCAAAGTAATTCCAGAAAATGCTACCAATCAGACGCTGAGCTATAAATCCAGTAAAAACAGTGTCGCGGAGGTATCGTCGGACGGCGTCATTAGGGCAAAGAAACCAGGCAAGGCGACCATCACGATTTCGTCAACAAATGGCGTCAAGAAGAAGGTCTCCGTCACGGTTGCAGANNTTCAAAATAACATCAATCGATTTAAGCGAGACCGATATTACGATTAGAGTCGGAACGACGCGAGCGATTACGGCAAGCGCAAAGCCCGACAAGGCAGCGAATAAGAACTTAACATGGGAGTCGAGCAATCCGAGTGTTGCTACGGTTACGAAAGCTGGAAAAATCAAGGGCATCAAAGAAGGCAAGGCAACTATCACAGTGTCAGCTTTCGATGGGGTCGAAACTGTTTCTTCAAAAATAAAAGTCACCGTATCAAATAGCGCCATCGCTACCACCGGAAGCACTGCAAATGTGAAGTTTTCTGGCAAATTACGGATGCGTAAAGAAACACGCGATATCATCGACGACCATCGCAAAGATTTTTACTTCAATAATTTCAGTAGTGAAATAGCCAAAAGAGGTGGTTATAAAAAATATGTTAAAAAGTTGGGCGGGATTTTCGCCGAATATGCTGACACTCGTCACGTGAAGGTTAAAACGGCTGCCGATATTCAGGCGACGGCTGAGTATGTTTGGGGGCTAATGACAATTTGGGGTGGAGATTACGCGAACGGTTCCGTGCATTGGAATTGGCGTGACGATTCAGCATGGAATGGTGGAAAGAACGATGGTTTTTATCATGGCCAATCAGGGAGAGGTGCTCTACTAGACTCCACTAGTGCGCATATTGACGACGTATTATCTAGATCTACTACCGTTCGCACGAACTGTAATTATATGATTAATACTTACTATCAAAAAACAAAGCTCAAGAGCCTCGGTGGTGCGGCCTATAAATCAAAACACCTTGAAATGTCGCGCGCGGGCAAGATTACGAAGGTTAATGAGTTGCAGGTTGGGGATATCATTCATTTCTTCGGCAGTGACGGTGGCTGGCATCACGTCGCTATGGTAGGCGAAGTATATAAAGACTATGTCATTATTTATGACGGCGGCAGTCGCTATATCAGATCGGGCAATTATAAAAAGAAAACTAAGCGCACCAACAGTAGTAAATTGACAGATGATTACGCTGGAGAACACAACTGGTGGGCATTTCGACCTTGGAACATTGATCAAAACGTAACACTAGAAGGAATGAACTAAAATGCAACCAGAATATATAGCACCGGATAAGACTCAAAAAAATCAGCGACTATTTAAAGCCATAATTATTGCAGCCATAGTATTAATAACTTTTGGTGCTGGTCTTGGTGTTGGCGCGATTGTTTTTAATGCGGATAATAAAGTTACCATAGATGAGGAAGTTGTTAGCTATGATGATAGCGGCGATTATACTCCTATACTAAAAATCTATGCGCGTCTAGATGAGGATATGATGATGGAAGAGCTATCTGAGCTAGTAGAAGAAATTGATTACGACGCTACAATCAATATTGAAGGTGAGTCTGGCACTATTAACTTACCAAACAACGATAGTGAGTATATTTACTTCGATATAGAAAAAGGCGACGAGGGGGAGTCCGATATTGCTTACGACATTATGTATATTTACGAAAACGATGATTTAAGTATGTATATTATGCAAACTGGAGATAACACGTATCAGCACTTTAATGGCGAAGTAACGTCTGAATTCGCGACTAAGGAAGAAGCAATCTCTAATCATTTAGGACAGGTTTAAAGGAGACGAACGAATATAAAATGCTACTATAAAAACATAAGAATTTATTAAGATGAATTATTAGTTAAAAAGAGTTCTTTTAGTAGGATAATAGAAAAGGTGGAAATGGTGAAAAGAAATAGAAAAGGTTTTACGATTATCGAAGCAGTACTAGTACTTGCAATTGCTGGCCTTATTTTTATGATGGTCTTTATCGCCCTTCCTTCCCTGCAGCGCGGTCAACGCAACACGCAGCGTAGGAATGACTTAGCCATCATTGCCGCCGCCATGAACACTTGGCGCTCGAAACATGGCAACGTTAGTGTGTCGGATAATTATTCAAAGGCTTTTGAGGCAAACGGCTTTTGTACCTTCTATAATCACTATGTTGATGCCGATATGACCGACCCGTCCACGGGAGAGGCGTATCGCATTTCGCTCTGGAACACAACTTACGTCATAAATTGCGTCACTAATAAAAAAATTAATCGTAGAGCTTACGATAGCTCTGCAATTGGTCGCTCGCCAAATAGTAACTGGGCAAAAATGGAAGTTGGTGACATTCAGTATGACGACGTGGCCATGTGTGACGGTGAAGTCTTTAATGATGAGTTGGGTAAGTCGGCCGGCATGCACGCGTTTGCTTTGCGTATGTATCTCGAAGGTGGTGCCACAATTTGTATGGATAATGGCTACTCGTCTTCTTCGGAATAACTAAACTCGACTATTCTCCGATTTTTTCGTGGACTGAATTATCGTAATATTGCTTCATTAAATCGTCATTATAGTACTCATCTAGCACCTCTTCGATGGCATTAGAGGCAGGAGCTCCTTCGCTCCTTGTGCCGTAACGGAACAACGCCGTATATGAGATTACGTGGCTAAGCAATACGAAAATTATAAAAGTTGGCATAATTAGGTTGCCAATGCGCTTTGGTATTAGCTCAATCAATTTCGAAAAACCCGGATAAACTAGTTTGACAAAAACTAGTCCGCCAGCGCCCCAAAAGAGCATAAATGGAACCGTGGTTCTCCCCATGATATTTAAAAACATATCCGAATAATCCCAAGCGTTTACCTTGAAAACGTATTCACTAATCAAGCTCGTAATCACTTCTGCCGCGCCGCCAATGAAACAGGCATAAATATAAGTTAGCCACCATTTACGTTTTAAGTTTCGGCAGAGTAGAACCGTGAAAGCTAAAAAGCCCAGGCCATATACTGGATTAAACGGTCCATAAATGATGCCTTGTCGCGATAGCCACTCGCCGGTGCGGCAAAAAGTGAGAATTTCTTCATAATAGACGCCAATCATGCATCCAATAACATACAGCAAAAACACTTTGTAGAAGCAGAAACCTTCGGCGAATNNTTTTTCTTTTTTCTTGGCCTGATGTTTGATGGTATAAATAACCAGCGCTAGAATCCCTAGGTAGAAGATCCACCGCGTGTTATAGACGCCGAGAAAATGGTGAGCGATGAAATACAGCGTAAAATAGAGCGCCAATCCGGCCTGAATTAATATGTCCTTGGAATCAAGCTGATTCTTTTTGACTATGCGCTTAGTCTTTTTAGCACTAGTAACTTTTTTGTTTTTGGTAGATTTTTTATTGTTAGTTGCCATATTTTTAAAATGATTACGCTTCTTTATATTAACTATATCATATGATGCAATTGCGCCACGCTGTCAGTGGGCGCTCATTGAGCTATAATTTAATCATGAAAAGGTGGCGCCTAGTGGCAATTCGAATCTTTGGTTTCATTTCAGCGGTGATAATTGTGGCGCTCATTGTGTTTGCTGGATTGAGCCTACTTAGGCCATCATCTTCAACAGTCAAAGTTAGTTCGTCTCAAGACGGCGCCATTAAACCGGACCAAGATTATACGATTAGCATAGTTGGCGATATATCTTTGGCGGATAACTGGAGCGTGATGCCGCAATACGATAGTCGCGGTAAAGGCGTAAATGGAATTTTGTCGGACGAAGTTCTAAAAGCTATGCGCGAAAGCGATTTTATGGTCGCGAATAATGAATTTACCGTCAGCAATCGTGGCGCTAAGACGCCCGGCAAATATTACACTTTCCGCGCCAAGCCCGAGCGTCTATCAATCTACGACGAAATGGGCGTCGATTTGGTAACGCTAGCGAATAATCACGTCTATGATTTTGGACCGCTCGCATTTAATGACATGTTGGAAAGTTTTGAGGCTATTAATATGCCTTATGTCGGCGCTGGCCGCAACTTGGACGAAGCTAAAGAGCCGTACTATTTAACTCTGCCAAGTGGTTATCGTGTAGCCTTCGTGAACGCTACGCGTGCTGAGAAGTGGGGCATTGATACTCCTGGCGCGACCGACACGGCCGGTGGCGTATTGCTTTGTTACGACACGGCCGAGTTTATTGATACGATTAAAACGGCAAAAGCAAACAGCGACTATGTTGTAGCGATTATTCATTGGGGCACCGAAAGCTCGCACCGGCTAGAGGCAGTCCAAATCACCACTGCTCAAGACTACATTAACGCTGGCGCAGATATCATCGTTGGCGGCCATGCTCATACCCTGCAGGGAATTGACTATAATGGCGGGGAAACGATTATCTATAATCTGGGGGATTTCATTTTTAATGATCAGACCGAAGACACGGGAATTTTGCAAATCAAGTTTTTGGCCGATGGTGGGGTAAAATTTTATTTCTTGCCGGGCGAGCAGAAGGATGTCTATACGAGCCTGCTCTCAGGCGACGCGCGCACTCAAAAAATCAACGAAATACTGTCATGGGATGGCTCGAATGCTAGAATCCTTGATGATGGCGAAATTGTCGCGAAATAGCCCACCCTGCGGCATTCGATTAATGGAAGTTTTTAAAAGTGGTGTTATGATATCCGCTTGCGTGTAGTCATCGGTAGAGGAGAGATTATGAGTAAAACCGTTCAGAATTTCGTGCTGCGTTATTGCGCGGCGCTACGGGTTGGCGCGGTCTAGTTGTAGGAAATATATGCTAAAATTAAAATGAACATGAAGGCAATGGAATCGAAGAACAGCGGTAGGGAGAATGAAGAATCGGGCGGAGAACAGCTCGATTCTGGAATTCAATCTCTTTCAGAGATGAGTGGCAGTTTTGATGCAGCTGCGGCGGCAGAAAGAGTGCGAATGAGGAAAGAAGAACTTTCCGCGAACAGCGCTGAGGATGCAGAATCTGATATAGAATCCGAAACGTCTGAGGTTGTCCCGATTGATGATCCGGAAGCGGCAGGGGCGGAAGAAGAAGCTTTTGATGCTGAAAGAGCTGTTGATGGAAAAAAATTTGAGGGGTTCTTTACGCTTGAAGAAGAAAAAGCGATTTATGTTAAGGCACTAGAAGATGATGTGGCGAAATATAACAAGGCGTTAGATCGAGAGAGAAAAATTCTGGCCGATTGGCAAGCAGTAAAACCAAAGCCTTGGGATTTTTCAGGGAAAAAATCTCAGAAACACGCGATTGAGGTTTATGGAAGTTATGTTGAAGAAAGTACAAGAGAGCTAGAAAGCGCACAAAAACGCCTTGATGAAGTTGACTCGTTATCTCTAGAAGAAATCTCTGGGAAACTTGGTAGACTGGTTGAAGGCGAAATTAGGCAAGCAAGAAACGATGTCTATCTCAATGAACGCAATAATTATTATGTCGGGAAAAACGATGAGTATGGGGCTTTTATGGCTGATAATGCGGCGCGTAGGGCAGCGGACAAAGCTCCACTACTCAAGAGGACTCGTTGGAAAGAGTATGGATTTATGTATGGTAGTAGTGATTCTACTCCTGGGAAATTATATAAATCAAAGGAAGAAGAATAAACGTAAATATGCTAAGATTATCGACTAAAATGATGTATTTTGGCGTCGTCGCGGCGCTAGTTGTGGCGTCGATTGGCGTACAAAATGCTAATGCTATTACCCCTTATTTAATATCAGGTTTTCTAGAAAATAATTATATTAGCGACGATAGTTCTTTTGACTTTTTGAAGCCTGCAAGCGCCACAAACGGCAACGGCATATACTATAATTCGGAATCCAAAACTTATTATTACCGTGGTCAAGTAGATAACAACATAATCTACGCAAATCGATGTTGGCAAATCATGGGAACGACGACGGATGGCGCCGTTAAGTTCATATACAATGGTTTTCCATCCGAAAGCTAAGCCTGTGAGAACATGGATAACGATTCGGCTGCTCTCCTAAATATTTCTTATGGTGCGGCTAATAATGGTAGCTACGTAGAATCAAATGCGAAAGCTAAACTCGAAGCTTGGTTTGCTGATAATTTGAAAGACTATGCCGACGATCTTGCGGATGTAATTTATTGTAACGATACTAATCATGTCGTTGCTCATAAACGAATAACAGAAGACGGCAAGCCGACATTTATTTGCGCCGAAGAACACCAATTAACTGTAGAGAATGGTAAATTGACTTATCCGATAGCAATGATGTCTGCCGACGAGTTATTGTTTTCTGGAGCGGGTTACGGCGCAGCTCCGAGCGATGGCGAGGGGTATTATGCCGATACGGGTAAATTCCAGACCCTTACGCAGCAATCGGCCAATAAAATGTTCTACAATAATTCGAAACATTACATGAATCGTTCGAGCGGCACAAATTACTCTGCTAATATTCGCCCAGTAATAGCGATTGCGAGCGATTCCGCCTACATTCTAGGTGGCTCTGGTACCAAACTTGATCCATATCATCTCAAAGTTGTCCCTCCAGTTCCGCACCAGGTTGATAGTCTTGATGATTCTTTGCAGATAGATAATGATATCGATTCGGCCGTTTATGGTGATAGGGTGACTTTTACCATTGATAAGGACCGCAAAGTCAAAAAAATTACATTCACCGATGAGTCTGGCGAGCCGATAGAAGTAGAATTGATAGTTATTGACGAAGATGAGGGTAAATATGCTTTTGACATGCCCGATTCGGACATATATCTGAATGTGGAATACGAGGAAGAGGATGAATCGGTAGAACCAGAAGAGCCATCCAATCCTTCTACGCTCGATTCCAGTAAGATGTATGCTGTCCTGTTTGTGTCTTGCATCGCTCTCTTTGGCCTTATCGCTCATGCTAATCCAAAAAGAGCTCGTTAATCTAGAGCGCTAGAAAGCCGAGATTATCGCCTCCAAAGAAGAAGGCATAGTTAACCAAGAGTTATATAATAAATTTAAGAAGTTTTTGAAAGGAATCGACCTATGAATCCACAAGATGGCAAGCAAGATCCCATGGGCGATTATCTCGAAGCGCTTGGCGTTAATCGGGAAATAGAGTTCATCTACAAGGGTGTCGGCTATCGTTTCGAGCCAAACTACGAGAAAGACGGCTACGATATCTGGAAATACGCGGATGGCTTTAAGACTGGCGGCGGCGAAGTTATTGCCTTTGCGACCACGCCAGAGGAAGCATTGTCTGCAAAGTGCTTCGATGGCAAGAGTTTTGCCGAAATCGAAAACGAAGCAACCCACAAATTCATCATCTAGTAAAAAGCCGGCTCAGTGCCGGCTTTTTGTCCGCTAAGATAAAGTCGGATTAAGATAACGCGATTTACTCCTAAAATTTTTGTACAAAATAAAAAATCCACCCCTGTTACATTTTGACAAAATGCACAAATCATGGGTGGGCTAGAATAAGCTAACCGTGGTGGATCTTACTGGGCTCGAACCAGTGACCTTACGAATGTGAATCGTACGCTCTAGCCAACTGAGCTAAAGATCCATGCCAAAAGTATATCACACAAACGGATAAACTCCATAAGCCTTGTCGGCATCATCTTTTGCGCCAATCTAAAGAAAAACATCAGCGTTATTGACAAATATAGTAGCATATGCTATAATAAAAAGGTAGCAATTTTTAGTAGAGTATCTACTGCTACCTGGAGAAAATAATGTTCATTAAAATAAGACACAGCGAGACTGCAACTTGCAACTTCAACGATTTCTTTGCCGAGACTCTCACGAAAGTAACGAAAAAAATTACACACGCGTAATCGAGACTCCCGACTATAACCTCTCCCTGGAGGAATATGCTCCATTCGAGGCAAACAGATTCGTGGAAGAAGCACAGAGAGCCAGCATCTTCGTTCCGAAAGGAGAAATCCGCCTGAGATCATATGGCGGAGGCAATCTTGGAAGCGGCGTGCCCGTCAAAGGAATCGCCTATCTCGGAGACGATATGTTCGCAATCTCTACAAAAAAGAGATTATATCTCGTCTATAGAGTGCAGCTCCTGTTCTAGCTCTTTTAAGGCCCCGCGGCGGCCCTGCGGGGCTTTTTTCATGCCTGGCGTCAGAACAGATAAGATGTTATAGTATAAACAGATGAGTATAGAACTAGATTTTGATGCACTTCAAAAAGAACGCCAAGAATTGACAGATTTTTTGAGTCAACCAGACGCTTATGCAGACAAAAATTTTGCCGCCAAAAACCGTCGTCTCACAGAGGTAGACGAGCTAATTAAGCTTGGCAAACAACGCGAACAACTTCAGAACGACATTAAAGAGGCCGAAAACGATCCAGAACTCGCCGTCATGAAACCGGACTTCGAACAAGAACTTGCCGAAGTAGAGGCGAAACTTACCGAAATGCTAATTCCGAAAGATCCAAACGACGACAAGGCTGCCATTATTGAGATCCGCGCCGGCGCTGGTGGCGACGAGGCTAGCCTCTTTGCTGGCGACCTTTATCGTATGTATGTTCGTTACGCCGAGACGCATGGCCTCAAGGCTGAACTACAGTCTGAAAACGTTAATGATGCAGGCGGCTATAAGGAAGTGATTTTCCGCGTGTCTGGCGATCAGGCCTATGGCAAACTCAAATTTGAGGGTGGCGTGCATCGTGTGCAACGTGTGCCAGTCACTGAATCTCAAGGTCGTATTCATACAAGTACCGCCACCGTGGCCGTTCTTCCAGAAGCCGAAGAAGAAGATTTCGAAATTAAGCCAGAAGATCTTCGCGTTGATATTTACCGTTCCGGTGGACACGGCGGGCAGGGCGTTAATACTACTGACTCTGCCGTGCGCATTACGCATTTACCAACCGGTCTCGTTGTAACAATGCAAGACGAGCGCAGCCAACAGCAAAATCGCATCAAAGCTATGACCGTACTTCGCAGCCGTTTACTTGAACGCAAGATTGCTGAAGACCGCGCTAATGCTTCGGATCAGCGTAAGTCACTAATTGGTACTGGCGATCGCTCCGAAAAGATTCGTACTTATAACTATCCGCAAGATCGCATCACTGATCACCGCATTCATTATTCACGTAGCAACATTCCGGCAGCCATGAATGGCGATATTGAGGATATAATTGAAGAGCTTATCAAGAATGAACGTGAGCTCATGGCTTAATCTAGCCACTAAGCAGATTGACCGATTAGACGCAGAACTTATCTTGGCAAATTCAATTCATAAAGAACGCATATTCCTGCATGGACATCCGGAATATGAATTAAGTGAGCGAGAGAAAGCGAAAGCTGACCAAGATTTATCGCGTCGCAAAAAAAGTGAGCCGTTGGCGTATATCCTAGGCTATAAGGAATTTTATGGCCGAAATTTTCGAGTTACGCCAGACACGTTAATACCGCGCCCAGAAACCGAAGCGCTGATTGACATTATCAAGTCTTTACCACTCGTTACCTCCTTTCCTAAAAGCGAACCCCTAGAGATTCTCGATGTGGGTACCGGGAGTGGATGCATAGCTATTACCTTAGCGCTTGAACTCCCCAAATCACAGATTACCGCCATCGATATATCTACTAAAGCGCTCGACTGCGCCCAGTATAATATTGGGCATCTAGGTGCTACAAACATAAGTACGAAAAAATCAAACTTACTCGATAGCGTCTCTGGCAAATATGACGTTATCGTGGCGAACTTGCCTTACGTAGACCGTAATTGGGGTTGGCTGGATCGCGAAACGCTCGCCTACGAACCTGAATCGGCGCTTTATGCTGATGATGGCGGACTGCAATTAATAAAACAACTTATCGTGCAAGCTCCAAAAAACTTAAAAAATGGGGGCCACTTAATTCTTGAAGCGGATCGCTCTCAACACCAAAAAATTTGCAATTTTGCCGTTCGAGAAACCGAGTTTGTTCCTAATGAAGCCCCAAGCCGGGTTTTGGCGCTGGTCTTGCGCTTGCATCAAAACGCTTAGCCATTTGTTGGCGTGCGTCCATATTTTGCTTAACTTGCTGTCTTGCGGAAAGATTTGCGCTTTCGTTTACGTTTTCGCGCTGTAATCGGTTAAGCCCACCGGCCTCATGCTCAATATTGAATTTTCGCTTACGATCCAAAAAGCCTTGCTTCTCCTGTTGGTCTTTGGCTGCTTTGGCTTCCTTTTTAGCTTTCTCGATGGCTAGCTGTTCTTCGTAGGTCCTAGCGCGATCGTAGGTATTTACGCGCTGCGCAACCATGGCGCGACGGTAACCCTGAACGATTTTTCGGTTTTTTTCGATATCGAGACGCCCTTCGAAGCTTTGCGCGGCAGAGGAGGCGGCCCCAAAGTTCCCGGCATTCTGGACGTTCGCGTAGCCAGAACTGTGGGCGACGTCCGAGGTACTAGTTTTAGTAATGCGTTGAATAGTTTTGCTATTGAGTGCCATTTGGGTCTATTATAACACTCTCCTTATCTTGACAAAAAAGCAAAAATTTGATATAATTGTAATGCTTAGTTATAACCTACGGAGGTAGGGGATGAGTGTTTTTTAACAGCACGAAGCAAATCTAATCATTACTGTGCAAAAATGACCAAATGCGCAGCAAGAAGTTGTTTCCCCATTTTCACACTTTCTAGAAAGGATGGTGATGTGCGATGTTGAGAAGAACATACGCAAAGCGTGCACGCTATTCAGCAATTGCGCTGATAATGAGTCTCGCCATGAGCGTCTTTTTGCTCACTGGTGGTCTCAGTGTTGTGACGACCGCACTTGCAGCAGACAACCAGCACGTCAATCCGGATCGCGAGATCCACTACTACACCTATGATGTAGAGAACTGCAACTTCGGCCCTGATGTTTACGCGGAAGCGAAGCAGATGGTCGAAGATGGCAAGGCATCCAGTATTCAGGATGCTATCTTCCATGTCGACGAGAACGGTGTAGTGAGTGGCATTATGCGCGACCGCATGACGCGTGACCCAGCGTTGACTGCCGCAATCACGGTAGATATCCTGAATAGGTCGGAAATCGACTGGTACAACATTCTTGGCGACCGCCAGAATGATTTTAAGGATATCGAAATCGGCCGCTTGGCCGACCAGTTGCATCTGGCTTTTCTGAAGAACCACGATTTTTGGGACCAGGTCATCGCCAATGACCTGAACCTGCTCAAGTCTGGCAAGGTCAGCATCGAGGATATCTCTGACTATACGTCTAGTATGTATATGATTGAGGATATGCTCCAGGGAGACAAGCCGTCCGTTGTGGTGCGTAATAGCACAAACGCGGGTGGTCACGTCATCCGTTTTGACCTTGGTAAGGCTGGCGTATACCAGTATCGTTTGGAATGTGGCTTCCAGCCAATCCAGGTCGATTACTGGCCAACGCCAGATGTGCCGCCTATCCCTGAACCCGAGCCGACTCCAACTCCGGAACCGGAGCCTACTCCGACTCCCACTCCGGAACCCGAGCCGACTCCGACTCCGGAACCGGAGCCTACTCCGGAACCCGAGCCGACTCCTGAGCCGACTCCTGAACCGAAGGATCCCGCTGCGGGTCCGCAGGCTCAGACCGGTGGCGATAATCCGGACTATGGCGGTGGCCAGAATGAGGATCCGGATACAACGATTACGGATGAACCTCAGAGCCCTGAAACCTATGCACCTCCGGCCGCTCCGGAGCCCGAATCGACTCCGCCTAAACAGCCGACACCTGGGCCGGCTAGCCCGCCTTCGGACAGTGGTTCGCCTACCGTGGACCGCGACGATGGTACCCATGAGACTCATGGGGGCCAGGATTATGAAGTTCAGGCTGGCGATGATAAGCCGCACACGGACCTTAGTGACATCCAGCAGGATCCACCTCCGGTGGAAGAGCCTGTCGCTGATGACGGCGTAAATGAAGGGGACATTCTGCCGCCTGAGTAATCACAACTTCTTTATTGGTCGCACTTTGCGGGAGGGGTCCCAGTGGCCCCTCCTTGCACCAAGTTTTCGCTCAGTAATGATTAGATTTTTATCTGGAAATAAACATTAGCATATAACATTTCATGCTAATGGTAAATTAGCATAAAATGCTATTGACAAAAATCAAAATATTTGCTATAATACCTTCAGCTAATCGCGAGACTGCGAAAGGCCTAACGAGAGGTGAGCGTTAAAAATCAGATCATTACTGTGCAAAACGAGGCACAGGAGAGAAACCTTATGTCCGGGTTTCCGTTTTTCGACTC
>DEGE01000010.1:45479-46022 GCA_002351365.1 Candidatus Saccharibacteria bacterium UBA2834 | reverse complement strand
GAAACCGTGGGACCGGTAGTCCCAATCCCGTAATCTACGGCCGCGACCTGATGAATCAGGCGCTCGCCAATCAGGCTCTCATTAAGAGCGCGCACCAGCAGAATATGGACGCGCACAACGGCACACAGACTCTCATCAGGGAAAGTCATCAGGCTAACCTGAGGGGGCACACCGCAACGCAGTATACCGTCCGCGAGGACGGAAGGATGACCCGAGAAGCTGTTCAGAACGGCGTCACCGAGATGAAGAATCACGTCAGTGATATCTTCGGTGGCAAGAAGCCGCTCTGGTGGCTGATCGTCTGCATCTTCGGCGCCATCGCCTTCACGATGCTGATTTACTGGTACTTCGAGATGAGTGGCATCGTCCACCTGGAATCTCTGGGGTACTGGGATTATCTTCGTGATGCTGCGGGCAATGCCATTAACGATGTGACAGACCAGTGGATTGTCGATCCTGGCATGAGACCGGTTGTCGCAATCGGCGGCGCTATCGTGAGCGGCAGCCTTTGGACGCTGCTCTACAATGCTATTCCGTTTAAGA
>DEGE01000010.1:26806-45344 GCA_002351365.1 Candidatus Saccharibacteria bacterium UBA2834 | reverse complement strand
GTAGAGAACTGCAACTTCGGCCCCGATGTTTACGAGGAAGCGAAGCAGATGGTCGAAGATGGCAAGGCATCCAGTATTCAGGATGCTATCTTCCATGTCGATGAGAACGGTAAAGTGACGGGGATCTTATACGACCGTATGTATCACGACCCTGCACTTACCGGTGCAATCACAGTTGAAATCCTCGAGCGTGAGGAGATCGACTGGTACACCATTCTCGGGTCTCGCTATAAGGACTTTGAGAATATCGAAATCGGCCGTCTGGCTGACCAGCTTCACCTTGCTTTCCTGGAAGACTATGACTTCTGGGATCAGGTCATCGCAAACGACCTGAACTTGCTCAAGTCTGGCAAGGTCGAAATCGTTGAACTGCATGATTACACCTCAAGCATGTATATGATTGTGGATGCCCTGCAGGGAGACAAGCCGTCCGTTGTAGTGCGCAACAGCACTAACGTCGGTGGTCATGCCATCGTCTTTACGGTCGGCAAGGCTGGCACTTATCGCTTCCGTTTGGAATGCGGCTTCCAGAGGGTCAACCCGGGAGACTATTGGCCAGTTCCGGAGGGAGAAGATCCCGTTCCGGACACTCCGGACGACCCTGGTACTGGCGACCCCGATCCTGAGCTTGATCAGAAGGATCCCAATGCGGGTCCGCAGGCTCAGACTGGTGGCACCAATCCTAACTATGGCGGAGGCCAGAATCAGGACAATGATACCGCTGTAACGGATGAGCCTAGCTCTCCGTCTACTTACACTCCGCCTGCGCGTCCTTCGGGCGACACGGGCAGCAGTGGTACCGGCGGTACTGGTGGTTCTCAGAGCCAGAGCGGCTCGCCAACTGTCGATCATGACAATGGCACCCATGAGACGCATGGCGGTCAGGACTATCAAGTCCAGGCTGGCGACGGCCAAAACCACACCGACCTCGGAACTGTTCAGGAGCAGGCGTCTCACGACACCGTTGAAACCCCTGTTCAGGACGACGGGGTTAACGAGGGAGACATTCTTCCTCCTGAATAAGTGGACATCGAGGTTTTTCTCGGGTAAGTTTGACTATTTCGTTTAGTTATAACGAGCCCGTTCGTATAGCACCTTGCGGGGAGGGGCCTAGCCCCTCCCTCGCACTAGGTTTTGTATAGTAACGATCTGACTTTTTCGCATTTAACAATTTGCGGCTAGTAAAAAGTTAAAAACTTCCAAATCTATACTAATATTTTTAGAAAGGAATTTATTTACTATGAAGAAAATCACAAAGGTTAGCCTCGGCCTCGCTGCTGTTGCAGCTGTCGCTGGCGCTAGTGCTTTCGTGGCTTTTGCTTGGGGTCCATCACGTACAACCTACACAATGGCTAACCCAGCTGACCACGTAGTATTCAACTCTATCGTTGATAATAATAAAGAAATTGGTGATGAACGTTACTTCGTTAGCGCTTCCGAATATACCGGCAAAGCTGCTAATAACAAGTGGACCGACAACACCGCAGTAGAAGACGGCAAAGAATATGTTGTTCGTATGTATGTACACAACAACGCCGCCTCCAACCTCAATTTAACGGCTAAAGACACTCGTGCATACGTTGTCTTGCCAACCGATACTGCAACTTCTATCACTGTTAGTGGTAAAGTTTATGCATCAAACGCTAACCCAACCACTGTTTGGGATCAAACCACCTTCACTTCGAAGAATGGTGAGAAGTTTAACTTAGCCTATGTCCCTGGTACTGCAAAGTATTACAACACAAAGGACGGCAAGGAACGCTCATTCAACCTTGATACTACCAACAATGACCTCTTTACTTCAAAGGGTGTCTTGCTCGGTTATGACAAGATGGATGGTAACTTCCCTGGCTGTAACCAATATTCTGGTTATTTGACCTTCCACGTTAAAGCTCAATTCGCTGCCAAGCCAAATCTTGAGATTTCAAAGGAAGTCAAGATTCTTGGCACCGATACTTGGAGCGAGGAAGTTAAAGCTAAATCTGGTGACACGGTTCGTTATCGCATTCACTTCGTTAACTCCGGCAACACCACGATGCAAAACGTTGTCATTCGCGACATTTTGCCAACCGGCTTAACCTATGTTAAGGGTACTACTCAAATCTTTAATACCAAGCACCCAAATGGTGTAACGCTCAGCGACAATATTGTTACTGACAATGGTATTAACATTGGTGACTATGCCTCAAAGGGTGGCGCTTGGATTTACTTCAACGCCACTGTTGATAAAGCTGTAAGCGAAAAATGCAACAACACGCTTCTCCGCAACGTCGTTCAAGCTAACGGCGGTAGCGGTACCAAAGAAGATACTGCCGACGTCCTCGTAGACGGCAAGGTCTGTACTTCTGGTTTTGAACTAGATAAGAAAGTTCAGCTCAAGGGCGGTAGCTCCTGGAGCGAAACCGTCAAGGCAACCGCTGGTAGCGAAATTCGCTATCGCATCGCCTTCAAGAACACTGGCAATACCACTCTCGAAAACGTCGTAATTCGCGATACGCTTCCTGCTGGTATTACCTACAAGGCTGGTACCACCATGCTTGGTGAAAAGAAATTAGCCGACGGTGTCGTCTCGAAAGATGGCATCAACATCGGTAGTGTAGCTGCCGGTAAGACTGTATATGTCTACTTCTATGCAACCGTCGATAAGAACCTCGACGAATGTAAAGCTCATACCCTTACGAACACTGTTAAGGGTAGCTACAACAAGGACGACAAGACTGCTAAGACTGACACTGCTGTAGTGACGGTTGATGGCAAGGATTGTACTGATCCTGAAAAACCAGGCTTTACGATCGATAAGACCGTACAGCTCGAAGGTGGTAAAGACTGGAGCGAAAGCGTAGCCGCTAAGGCTGGCGACAAGGTCCGCTACCGCATTCAATTCAAGAACACCGGTAACACGACTTTGAAGAACGTTGTTATCCGCGATATGCTTCCAAAGAATATGGAATATGTTGCTGGTACGACTGTTCTTTACAACTCCGCAAACACCAAGGGCAAGACCCTTGCTGACGGCATTGTTTCAAACAATGGCATCAACATCGGTGACTACGCCAAGGGTAGCGAAGCAACCATTTACTTCTATGCTACTGTTAGCGCAAGCCTCGCAGATAACTGTGACGATTCTACCCTTACGAACACCGTAAAGGGTAAATACAATAACGATGATAAAACTGCTAAGACCGACACTGCCGACGTTACTGTCGAAGGCAAGGTCTGTACTGAACCAGAAGAACCAACAACTCCTCCAGAGTTGCCAAAGACTGGTGCAGTTTCTATCCTCGGTAGCACCATCGGTTTAGCCTCTATGGCAACCGCTGCTGGCTACTACATTGCTAGCCGCAAAAAATAAGTTGACCGCCAATCACATATAGAGCTTTCCCCAAAGCTTTAAGTTTAGCGGGAAACTAACACAAACGAAAACGGGACTCATTGTAAAATGGGTCTCGTTTTTTTGTTGTATTGCTTAAAAAGATTATGCTAAAATGAACGTATGAACGAGGGTGAGTTTTCTGGCGGCCCAGTGCAGTCGAACCCTGAAGAACAGGGGATTTTTGCATCTCAGGAGCCAACCACGCCAGAGCAGTCCGCGGATACTGCTAATCAAGTAACGTTTTCTTCCGCAGATGCCACTGCTTCGCAGTCTGGCAAATCAGTTTTTGACAACAGTAATTCATTTGATCGGCCGCAAGGTGCGATTTCGAGTGAGGCCGACGATGCCGGCGATAACGACGAGCCGGAACATAATTTCTCCTTCGGTGGTCGCTCGCGCCGCGGTAGCACTGGTAGGCGTAATTTTGACGCAGAACCGCAAAACACATTCACCCCTAATCCGAATGCACCAGCATTTTTCAATGACGCTATGGCCTCGATGACCCCGGTCGAGCAGCCAAAATCAAACAAAAACTTCCTCAAAATCGGTATTATTGCGGCAGTTGCCATCCTCGTGGTTGGCGGTGGCATTTTGGTGGCCGTATTAGCTGGCCGCGGCGGCGGCAGCGGTGGTGGAAGTGACGTGAAACTCGACGAGAAAAAAGTTGCAGAGCTAGAAGAGTTATTAGATGGCGCCGTGGACGATTTTACGCCACTCGAAGATTACATTCGCGTATCTACTTCTAGCGGTATCTCGCTCGCCGACTTTTCCGACGAGGATTTCGCCGACGAATATGTTAAAAATCTCGAAGAGTCTCTAGAGAAAACGAAGTCTTTCAATGATTCCCTACAGGCATACAAGGGCAAATTTTCTGCAACTCGCAATGCTATAGATATTGATAAAAACATACAAGAGTTGAAAGATGTTCTAGCGGCGCGAATGACGTATTACGAGAAAGCCCCAAGAACAGCGTCAGCATTTAAAGAAGCTGTCAAAGATGGCACAACAAAGGATGCAAAGAAAATATTATCGGATAAAATTGGTGATGACAGTTTTAACACGGTTGGCGAGGCTATTAACGGGTATTATGCGGATATGAAGAGCTATACTAGCACTATACTGTCAAATAACTGTTCGGGCGATAATAATAGTCAAGTGTGTGTCGATACGATGACCAATATGATGAAGGCAAAAGAAGATTTTGGCAGCCCAACGCTGACTCAGGCCGCTCTCATAAAGTATTTTAAGGGGTATAAGTATGACAGCGATAAAAATCCATCCACGCTCCTAAGTAATATACGGGTTGCGATAGCGGAAGGAGAGGAAGATGAGTAAAAAGATTATTTTCACTAAAAACACGGCAACGCGTGTTGTCTCGGTTATCGCACTTGCTATACTTGTCGCAAATATTATTTGCAGTCCGGCGTCGGCAGCCGTACTAACCGTGGCAAGCTCTGACGACATATATGATAAGATGATGGAATCAGCGAAGCTTAATGTTGCGATGAATGCTGTCAAAAAGTGCACGGCTGAACATGTCAAAGCTAACCCATATTTCAGTTCCAATAGTTATGATGGTGGTGCTGGTGGTGGCATCTCCAGTGCCGATGCTCAAAAGGGCGATATATATACTAGCCAATGGGGCAGTTATAGCACTGCTAGGTGGCACGAGAGTGCTATTGGCGCCGGTGATGATGGCAAATATAACTGTGAAGAAGGTAGAGCAAACGGCATTCTGTCTGTTGTCGCAACGATAATGAAGCCGAACTCTGGCGGAAAAGTCAATAGTGCCGCCGATCTAGTCTGTAAAAGTGACGGTAGCCCCGGAATTCTTGCTCCATATAAGTTGAATACGTCGAGCTTAAGCTATGAAGAACAGTCGACAAACTGTGTCTTTGATACGTATCAAGTGTACGGTAGGGCTTCAAACTGGGACAGCAACCTTAGGTCTATTTATAATGATTTTAAGAATGCTAGTGGCAATAAGTTCATTGTAGGTTATGACGAAATTGGTACATACACTGCGGTTGATGGCTATTTTAACTATATCGAAGACTTTAACAAAGTATGCGAAGTTAGCGCCGGATCTCCAGCCACCAAAGACAGCAAGATGGCTAATGTCGATTACACGGAAGTCACTACGGTACACGCTAGCGAAACTAAATTAGTATTCAAGAACAGATACTACCATGTAAAGGAGAACAAGTCTTGGTCTGCTTCATTGGGCTCGGTCGAAGTTAACAGCTGTCAGAAACTTATAGATCGTATTCATGATCTTGCTCTAAATTCCAACTACGATGATTTTGATGCCGAGACGCAATCCATGTTAAGCGCCGAGCGAAATGACGGCTATTATAATGTCACTACTGCCAATTTCCAGAACAACTGCAAAAACCTCAAGACGCGCGACGACCCAAACAAAAGTGCATGGACAGATTTGCGTGAAAAACTCACGGAATTAAAAGACAGTGAAGAAGCTACAGACGAGCAGAAACAAAAAGCCGAAGAAAGCTTAGCGAAAATTCCGCCTGATGGCTCTGCAGCGTCGGCTTACACGGAGCTTGTGCCAGAGGGTGGTAGCATGGATAGTGAAGAAGGCTTAACACTTCAGTGTCTAGATATCGATGAGCTGTCTTTGGTTCTTGACGACTACCAAAGTGGCGCTGACGACCTGGGCGAGCAAGAAAAGGAGCCATCGTGTTTTGATAATACGGGCGCATTGGGCTGGATTGTTTGTCCGCTCATTGAAGGCGCTGCCGGCTTAATTACGGCTTTCTATAACAATTTGATTGAGCCATTCCTTCAAATAGATGTTGGTATATTTGCGGGAACCAGGACTGGCGGTCTTGGTGGTGAATACCAGACGCATAATGGCTTGTTTGGCACCTGGCAAACCTTCCAAGTACTGGCAAATATTGTTTTCGTTGGCGTATTTATATTCATAATCTTCTCTCAGATTACCGGATTTGGTATAGATAATTATGGTATTAAGAAAGTCTTGCCGAAACTGATTGTTGGCGCGATTATGATCAATGCCTCGTTCCTGATTTGTCAACTAGCCGTAGAAGTGTCAAATATTCTTGGTATGGGGGTGAAGAATATCTTCTTAGGTCTCGATACGGGAATCAATACGCTACAAGTAGAAGGAACGAATGCTACAAGCCATCTTTCTAGTGATGTTAGCCTCGCTCTTATTGTCGCGATTGTGGTACTCCTGGCGAAGGGCGGCGTCTTAACGTTAGATAAATTGGCGATTCCAATTTTGCTGACATTCATTATCATTATCGTATCGATATTCTTCTTATTCGCCGTGCTGGCAATTCGTCAAGCATTAGTAATTATGTTGGTGGTAATCTCGCCTCTTGCATTCGTCTGCTACATGTTGCCGAACACGAAGAAGATATTCGATAGATGGTTCAAGTTATTCCAAGGTGCCTTATTAGCTTATCCGATTGCTAGTGCTATGGTATTCGGCGGTCAGGCGGCTGGTAAGATTATCCTCTCGGCAAACACTACTGGCACAAGCGGCTCCTTTGCCCCAGCATTACTATTCTGCTCGGCATTAATGAGCATCGTTCCGGTATTTATGATTCCGTCCATGATCACGAAGTCAATGGGCGCAATTGGCACACTTGCCGCCAACGCCGGACATCGCGCGAAAGGATTCACGAGAGGAATGGCTGGGCGTGGTCTCGAAAAGAGTCGTCTCGGACAATGGTCTCGTGATAGAGGCATGGATCGCGATCGCGAGAAAATGCTTGCTAACGCGCGTAGAACGCAGCGTAATCTCAACGAAAAACGTAGCAAGAACGATGGCAATCTTTCTAAAGCTGATGAGCGCAGGTTAGTTAGGGCTCAGGGCATACTCGCTCATGATGCGCGCGAAAACCAAGAAGCATATCAGACTGGCTTATTTGGTAACATGAGTCAAGGCGAGATTAAGAATATAGGAGATGGCTCCAATACCATTCTTGGTCAATTTACGGGCACTGATAAAATGTTTATGGATGGCTCAGAATTCAATGGCGACAAAGCTGTTGCTGCACTGAGTAGTGTTGCTGATGCTGATGCGTTAACTGCAGCTTATGGCAGACTAAGTCAATCGTCAGAATTCCAGAAGAAAATGGCTGAATCTGCAGAATTCCGAAGTCGCGTAGCAGCAGTAATGTCTGCAAAAGGAGACCCAATTAATAAATCTATCGCGAAGCTTGTTATGGCTGGTGGCGTAGAAACGCAGGGCGCCGACGGCGAGAAGCATAGGAGTTACGATCTATCCGACATGGCTCAGGGTGGCAATAAAAGCCAGCTCGCTAGCAAGATTCAAGGTATGGGCGACAGCGCTATGGTCGGTATGGATAAAGATGCCTTTAATACTAAGATTAGCATCGGCGAGGGCAGTACGGTATCCGCCGCGAGCTTATTCAGTGATTCACAATGGGCATCCGGCATGGGCCAATCTGGTAAGGCACTTGAAAACTATGCTGCTCAGATTGCGGATATGTCGTCAGAGCAACAATCGCAAGTTCTTGGCAATGCCAGCATTAACGATATAGGTAACATAACACCAGAGGCAATTTTAGCTTTTGGTGGATATAAGCCAGCAGACGGAAAAACATATGCGGATGCCGCCGCTGAAATTACGGCTAATAATGGAGATCTATCTAAGGTTTCCGATGAGATTAGGCGTGCAGCTGAAGAGGGCGCTAGGAAGATTAATGAATCGTCCAAGACTGCAATGGAGCAGATCAAGACGACATCCGGCGATGCGGCTCGCGCTGGTATGAATCAGATTGCTGCTCAAATGTTGCAAATTAAGACCGAACAAAAACCAGTCGACGTCAGGGTTACGGTAGACCATAGCGGTGGCACTACGCCTCCAGGTGGACACACTGGTCCAAGTGGGCATGCTGGCCCGAACTCCGACCCAATGGACCTGCCGCGCGCCTAAAATAAACAAGATGGTACGAAAGATGACAAAATGGACCTGTCGGTTCCTTGTAATTAATCCTTCGTCCAGGTCATAAAAATATCTCCCTTCCGGGAGATATTTTTTAACGTCGTTAATTTTTTGGCCGAGCCTAGAAGCGTCGACCTTAAAGCTGTCTAGTTATATTTCTTCTCGCAGGCGCGTAGAACCTGTTCGAATAGCATTGCGACGGTTAGTGGGCCAACGCCGCCCACGCGTGGCGTAACAATCAAGTCGTCGCGTTCTTCGCGGACGGTTTCATCTAGGTCGCCCTTCAGGATCCCGCCCTCACTTGCAGTGCCGGCATCCACCATAATTGCGTCTTGTTTGAGCATATTACTCTTGATTAAGCCCGGTACGCCCGTTGCACTCACGACTATATCGTAATTAACTAATTCATTTAAATCTGAGCCCTTATCATAGACCGTTACGTCATAGCCGGAGGCTTTCCACATTCGCTCGAGTGGCGCTCCGACTAACTTACCATGTCCAACAATCGCAATCTTTTTGCCTGGCAGCTCAATATTGTAGCCGTTCAGTAGCCAGTGGATTGCCATTGCAGTCGCCGTATCGTTCTCGCCGCGTAGTCCATCGACATCTTTTTCGAGCGGTATTAAATCCAGGACGCTCATATCTAGCTTTTCGAGCGGTAGTTGTACAATCATACCATGTACGAACGGATCGTCGGCTTCGCGCTTCATTAAATCGGTTGCATTTAGCTTATCGAGTCGTATCTTCTCGACCTCAATGCCTAAATCATCACCGTAGCGCTGCTTAAGTTCCATATATTTCGCAATAACTGGATTATCGCTATCATAGAGAATCGTCAGCTTTGGTGTGATATGTTTTGCTTTTAATTGGCGTACGCGACGCGCTTGGCCTTCTTTAATGTAGCCGACTAACTCGCGGCCGTTCAATTCTTTCATTTGCCTAACTCCATTGGTTCTTGTTCAAGTTTGTAACCGAATTTCTCATAAACTGCGTCAATTACGGCCTGGCGAGCTTTTGCTAAATCTGCGTAGCTTTTGGCGCTTTCGTTGATTAGTACTAGTGCTGCCTTATCCGAGACGCGCATGCCGAAGAACTCTTTACCATTTAAGCCGGCATGTTCGATGAGCCAACCACTCGGAATTTTACCGCCATCCCAAACCGGAATACCCTTTGCTTCGGCGGCTGGAATTTCTTCTTCTTTTATATAGACGTTTTTAAAGAAGGAGCCGGCCGAGGCGAATTCTGCGGGGTCTGGCAATTTGCTGGCGCGTATTTCCGCTACGGCATCGCGCACGACTTGTGGTGTAAACTCCTTCGTGCCGCGTTCATCGAAATATGCCTGTAGGGAAGTGTAGAAAGGTGGCTTCAGCCAGTTCTTATGTAATTCAACCGTTACACTCGTAATAAAATATCGTCCTACGCCATCACCGGTATTGAAAATACTGTGACGGTAGCCCAAATCAAGCTCGTCTGCCATCATATGCTTGAAGCAATTATCCTTGCAGTCATATACGCAAACGGAGTGGAGGGTTTGCTTGATTTCCTGGCCATAGGCGCCGACGTTCTGCACTGGTGCAGCGCCGACCGTACCCGGAATCTTCGATAAGGCTTCTATGCCGGAATAGCCATAGCTTTCGCCATTCCATAATTTGACGCTGTATTCTACTAAATCATCAAGTAAATCTCCGCTCTTGGCACACAGGCGAATGCGCTCGGGGTCACTATCGATCACGTAAATGCCGTGTAATTTGTTTACGAAAATTACCCCATCAAAACCACCGTCGCGTCCAATCACATTACTGCCGCCGCCCAAAATATAAGTCGGCAACTTTTTATCTTCAGCAAACTTATAGGCTTCGGCGAGATCCTTGTCTTCCTCAATCTCAATGACGTACCGTGCGGCGCCACCGAGCCTCATGGTTGTTAGTGTGGATATGGGTACATTTTCGCGTATCTTCATACATAAATTATATCACTGTGTGCATAAATGTAGTAGTTAATATTGACAGAAAATTGATAATATGATATAATTAAATAATCGTACCTTTATATTTTTTATTCTTTCAGAAAGAGGTGATATTTATTGGCTAATAACACTAAAAACGGTAGTATGCTATTCGTACCTAGCGTTCTTTGGGACGATTATCAAAATGGTGAAACTCTAGAAGGTTTTAACTTTTGCCCAATTGCTAAACAATTTGGGTTGCCGAAACAGGCACGCTTGGTTACGCACATGCCACTAGAAGTTGGATATGCCAGTCCATCCATTTCGACTCTCGGAGATATGTCGTTGCGCTTTAGTGCCGCCGAAATCCGTTATGCAAGCAATACAGTATTACGTCGCCGTAAAGAATTACATACGGTTACATTCGAGAATGAAGAGGAAATCATTAGTGCTATTCGCGACATCAACTTAAAGAAGAACGAGCTTGCTGTTCCATTCTCGTTTGAGTACATCAAGGAATTCAATGTCGTAATTAAGGACAAGGGTATAACGGTGACATATCGCAGAAGTAATATCACGCCATCTATAGTGGAAGCTAACGCGTCGCCGAAGGATACGTGTATTGTTAACGAAGTAATCCCATATCTTGATTGCGCAATTACCTACAAGAATGGCGATACGCGATTCTTCTCGCTGGGGCTAAATTCGTTATTACCGCGAAAGCTTTACGAAATTGCGACCTTTTGGTTCGAAGATCTCAGCGATAAAGATGAAAAACGCCTTATTTACTATGCTGGTCTCTATCTGACGGTTCAGGAAATGATTGATGTGGCGCCAATTCATGTCGTTGTATCGAATTCATCCAATCAGCCAATCGAGATATCTGCCATTAAGAAATCCTTCGTCGCAAGGAAGACTAAGCTTTGGCGCACGCGTACCAAAGGTAAGCGCAAAAAATCAGGCGAACATCGTCCGGCGGGCTACGACTGCCAGGCTGTGCGAGGCTATAAAACCGCCAATGGGACAGAAGTCGAGGGATATTATCGTGGCCCAGAGCGAAATAATCCAGAATTTCAGGCGAAATGTAAGCATAATTACGTGCCTGTTCTTGAGAAAGAGTAGATTGTAGCGCAGCGGCCCTCACGTGGGGCCGCTTTTGCTGTGCTAGAATAATTTTAGTGCACCCGTAGCTCAGTGGATAGAGCACTGGTTTCCGGTACCAGGTGTCGTGGGTTCGACTCCCGCCGGGTGTACCATTTTTTATGCTCGATTATCGTATAATAGAACTATGAGTATTCTTGAGGTAAAGAATTTAGTAAAGACTTACGGTAAGGGCGAGAATGAAGTCCACGCAGTAGACAATGTTAGTTTCTCGGTCAATGAAGGGGAATTTGTTGCTATCGTCGGCGCGTCCGGTTCCGGTAAATCAACTCTCCTGCACCTTATTGGTGGCGTTGATGAACCGACTAGTGGCAAAGTTATTATTGATGATGAAGATATTTATTCGTATAGCAAAGATAAACTCGCAATCTTCCGTCGCCAGAAAGTTGGCATAGTTTACCAGTTCTACAACCTAATTCCGGTCTTAAATGTGCGCGAAAACATTACTTTGCCAGTAGACTTGGATGGCAAGAATCCTGACCAAGATAAATTATCCGAGTTACTGAAGACGTTAGGTCTAGAAGATCGCGCCGATTATTTGCCAAACCAACTATCCGGTGGCCAGCAGCAGCGCGTTTCGATTGGCCGTGCGCTCTTTAATGACCCAAAAATAATCCTTGCCGACGAACCGACTGGTAACCTCGATCATAAAGCCAGTGAAGAGATTGTGAGATTACTTCGCGAAGCGAACCAGAAATATCACCAAACAATCATAATGGTCACCCATGACGAAAAGATTGCCGCGCAAGCTGGCCGAGTTATCACCTTCGCCGACGGTAAAATTGTTTCTGATCGCGTAAACAAGGCTCAGGAAAGATAATGAAATCATTACAAAAGTTCGCGCTAGCTAGTCTTCGCCAAAATAAAAAACGCAGTATTGCAACAATTATCGGCGTGGCGCTGTCATGTGCCTTGGTTTTTACGATTATTGCCATGGCGACCAGTATTTACCAGATGGTTTATCAAGCCAATGTCGAACAGAATGGCAATTATCACGAAATGTATCAAGAAGTGCCAGGCGATAAGGTCTCGGTCATCGAAAATTTCGACGGCGTAAAACAAGTTTGGTATTCCGACCCAGTCGACTTTTCAAAACTAGAAAACCTCGGTATTTATAATGAGGAATTTTACGAAGAAAGCGTCAAAAATGCCACCTATCGGCCAAGTTATTATACTCTGCGCGATCATCTAGAAGAATCGGAGCGCAGCGCCGAAAAACGCATTAACGTCTTCGTAAAATATGATGACCCAAACCAACAAGAAAGATTGCAGCGCAAAATCACGGATTACTTTGCCGAAGAATACAACCTTGATATTAATGTACGCACTAATACCCCTATCCTGATTCTCGATGGCCAGATGACTGAATTGGAACGCATTTTATTCTCGACGCTGGTACTATTCGTTGGGTCGGTAATTATTATTGCGAGCGTCTTTATGATTCGTAATTCATTCCAGATTTCTATGATGGAACGCTTGCATCAGTTCGGCATTATGTCTAGCCTCGGTGCGCGTCCGCGTCAAATTCGCCGTACGCTCTATCTTGAGGCGGCAATCATTGCGCTAATTGCAATCCCGCTAGGCATTATTATCGGCTTAATTGCAACTTCGATTCTGATATTAATAGTCAATAATCTTTTAGGAGACTTCCTGTCGGTGGAAGTATTCCTATCGGTGCCGCCACTTGCAATCTTAGCAATTGTGATGGTTAGTTTGTTGATCGTTTATCTTTCATCGGCAAGCGCGGCGATTATTGCCGGCAGAATGTCGCCAATTGACGCGATTCGTAACACAAACGAAATCAAGATAAACAAAAAGCAAAAAATTAAAACTTCTAAATTTGTCAAAAGTTATTTTGGCATCGGTGGTGTAATTGCTAGTAATAATCTCAAGCGAAGCAGGAAACGCTATAGCACGACCGTGTTGTCGATTGTTGTCAGTGTGGCCGTCTTCATTGGTTTTAGCACGCTCGTAGATATCGCTTTTCGCGAATTAACAGTTAATTTCTCCGACTACAATGTCGACTATTACGTGATGGGTGGCACTGCCGAAGTTTACGATGATATCATTAGCCAGTTCAAGCCAAAGCAAGCAGTCTATTATAGCGCAACTTCGGCCGGTAAACCTTACGCGCGTGAGTTACAAATATATGACAAATTAAGTGGTGTCGCACGAGAATACAACATATACTTCATCGATAATCAAAGTTTTGAAAAAATTGCACGGAGCAATGGCGTCAAACAAGATTTTGATCGTGTGGCAATTTTAGTGAAGAGCTATAGCGAATCTCATTCTGACGGCTCAAAAACACTCAAGACACTCGAGGGCATCGAGGTAAACAAAGACTATAAGTTCCTGGCCAGAGTTATGTCATATAAGAATGTTAATAATGGCGATGTGCCCGACATTGATAACGCCGTAGATGAAGACGGAAATCCAATCAATTACGATGATTTAGTCGGCGAAGACGGTACATTCATTGGCTATGACGACGTAAGTTATGATATACACATTGCTGCGACAACTGTAGATGCGGTTTTCTCAGTTGGCTACGAGGAATTGCCATACTTAATCGTCTCGCAAGATTATTATCAGGCTGGTCTGCTAAATATGGACGAAGACTCCGACAAGTATATTGGCGGCACATCAATCTTAAGCATGGAAACCGGTGATAATAATCGCGAAATTACAAAATATATTAATAATTTACGTGACGCCAATTTCGAAAAATATCCTGAATTGTACGGCTCGGATCTAAAAGAGCAAAATCAGCTAATTCGCAATGTCGTTAAAATCGTTGGTATTTTTCTTTATAGCTTCATCGCCGTAATTTCGCTCATTGGCTTGACGAATATCTTCAACACGATTTCGACTAACGTTATCTTGCGTGCTAAAGAATTCGCCATGCTAAAATCCGTCGGCATGACAACAAAGGAATTTAATCGCATGATTAAGCTGGAAAGTTTCTTCTACAGTTTTCGCGCGTTAATTATTGGCATTCCGATTGGTCTGGCAATCTCGTATGGTATCTACTATACCTTTAGTAGTGCCGATTTTGACGTTGGTTATCATGTTCCATTTTTGGCAATAATTCTCTCAATCGTGGTCGTGGGTATTATGGTGTCGCTAGTTATGTTATATGGCGTGCACGAAATTAGTAAGCAAAATATTATCGAAACCATTCGAAAGGACAGTATTTAGTGAGCATAGAGTCGTTCATCGCCCAATTAAGCAGAGTCAGAAACACATCGCTATATGATAATATCTATGCTGGCAAAAGCCAACAGGCTACGCAACGTCGCAATAATCTTCAGAAATACCTTGAAGCATTGCAGAAGCACCGGGTCAAAGTTTTACTAATAGGCGAAGCCCCCGGCTATAAAGGTTGCGCATTGACTGGTATCCCATTTACCGATGAAGCAACTTGCTTCTCCCTTAATGAGCAAAAATATCGTGACGTATATAGATATAATCCAGATGAAAATCCGGAGTTGTTTTGGGAGATTGCCGGCGAACAGAAAGAAGCCTCCGCACAAACGATGTGGGAAGTTTTTCGCCGTTATAATTATGTGCCCCTAATGTGGAATGCTTTTCCGTTCCATCCGCATCTAGCCGGTGATAAAAAATCCAATCGCACGCCTACCCCGGCAGAAATCAAAAAATACGGCCAAAAGTTCATCAAATTATTAATGGCCGAATTTCCCGAAATTGAAAAAATCTATGCCGTTGGCAAGAAGGCACAGGACTTATTATCGAAGATGGGTATAGAGGCGGAATATATCAGACATCCATCGCACGGTGGCAAAAACGAATGCCAGCAGTCACTCAGCCGAGCCTTAGGTGAATACGCCTTGCCTTTTAAGTATCTTTCTCAACTAAAACAAATCAATCCAGATCAAATTTTCGCCATCGACGAAGAAGGCACGGATCTATATTATGAACACAGTGCGAGCTCTTATGTTTATGGCATCTACTTATTGCACGATAAGTCTATTGCTCAATTTGGCATTTATCGCGATGAGCAGTGGGAACAAATTGAAAAGCATCTCGATTTTACGCGATACATGGAATTCCGCCATCCCAATCAACTACGCCAAATCTTATATATAAACAAGGACATTCCGATTCGGGTAGTGGGCGCCGACGTTTTGCGCTGTGACGGCTTTCTCGTTGGCGAACAGCAGTACTATGTACCAAACACTGACACTTATCAATTACGTGACTTTAAATTAAATTAATCTATATCGTCGTCGTCTTCAAGGTCAAGCATTTCCTTGTCGATACGCAAATTGCCACCGGCAGCCAAGTTGCCGGCCAACATCGCTTTGGCGGTAATATTCTCGACGTAGGACTGCACTACACGCTTCATTGGGCGGGCACCCAGCTTTGGGTCATAGCCCTTTTCTACCAGAACCGCTTTTGCGTCATCATCGACTTCAACGGTGATTTTCTGCGATTCGAGTGTCTTATTGACCCCCTTCAGGGTCAAGTCGAAAATCTTGCCGAGGTCTTCCTTTGAGAGTGGTTTAAAGATGCAGATTTCGTCAAAACGGTTTAAGAACTCGGGTTTAAATTCGCCGTTCGCGATTAATTCATTTGTTAATTCTTCTTTGACGGCGGACAAGTCGTGACCTTCGTCGATATACTGACGAATCTTATCGGCGCCAGCATTGCTAGTGGCGACCACGATTGTATCACGGAAGCTCACTTCGCGGTTTTTGATATCCCGCAATACACCCTCATCGAGTAGCTGGAGCAGGGTAGTTAAAACCTTCGGATGAGCCTTTTCAATTTCATCCAACAATACGACTGAGAACGGTCTCTTCATGACTTGTGAGGTTAGACTGTTCTCGTTTACGGCGCCATCCTCGATTAAGCGATCAACGCTCTCGGCGGCCACGAACTCGTTTAAATCGATGCGAACAATTGCGCCTTCGCCATGGAAATAAACGTCACTGATTGCTTTTGCGAGTTCCGTTTTGCCTACGCCAGTTGGGCCAAGGAACAAGAAAGTGCCAATTGGGCGTTTTTCGTTGCGCACACCGGCGGCAGAGCGGCGTAGCGCATCAGAAACGGCGCGCACGGCTTGTTTTTGGTCAATCATACGCTCGTGAATGAGCGATTCCATGTTGAGCAGACGTTGACGCTCGTCGTCATTCTGTGAAGCCTGCATCTTGATACCATAGGTTTTTTCGATTGACATCTGGACGCTTTCTGCTGTCACTAATCTTTCTGTTGCGAATCCTGCGGAAGCTTCAAGCAGATTTAATGCGCGACCTGGCATCACCATATCGTGAATGTATTTTTCGCTTAAGCGATAAGCTTCTTTTAGAGCCCAAATCGTATACACGACATTATGCTCGTATTCATAATACGGGACACGATCTTGTAGAATCTTCATAGTTTCTTCTGGGGTAGAAGGTGGCACCATGATTTTGTTAAGGGCATTTGCGAGTTGACTATTACGCGATTCAATCTCCAAGAAACGCTGCTGTTCCATTGTGAGAATAATGCGTAATTTTCCGGCTTGAATCACTGGCAAAATTACTTTAGAAATATCGACCGACCCGACGCCTTCTTCGAAGAATAACTGGGCGTTATCTAGCCATAAAATAATATTTTTAGCGGAGTAGGCTTCGCCGAAAATCTGCATCATGAGACGTTCGAGCTCGCCACGTTCGTTTGCGACACTGACCATCGCCGAGGCGTCAAGTTTGAAAATTTGGCGGAACTTTAATTTGGATGAAATCTTACTATCGGCATTTAATAGTTCGGAGGCAAATGCATGCACGATTGTTTTGCGGCCGCTACCTTCCTCGCCAATCAAGGCTACATTCTGACGGCCACCATGCGAAAAGACCTTAATCATTTCGTCAATCACTTCTTGGCTTGAGGCCTGATTGATCATAATGTGAGCCCCCTCAATCGTACGGGATACATTTTGCGCAAACTTTTGTAAGAGCGGCGTATAGCCAAAATCCAAATCGCGACCAAGGCCACCGGTACGACGTGGCGCTTTCAATCCTTTTACGACGCCATGCAGATAGTTATACCAAACAATGCCACCATAGATATCTTCCATTTCGAGCTTGAAAGCCTTAAGCGTATCTTCGTGGCGTGGATTGCATTCTAGGATTGCGGCAATAACGGTCGCGCCCGAAATATGTTCGGAATTGGTTTTTTCACGAATCTCGTAGGCTTTCTCGAATATTTCGTCGATAGTGCAAGTAACGCCAAGCGCAATGGTATCGACATACTGCGGAATCATGCCGTAGCGATTTGCTAGGAAACGGCCACTGGCGGTCTTCTCGGCTGCTTGTGCCAATTCAACCTGGCTAGGCTTTTTGCCGAGATTCGCTAAGAGTTCGCGCGAAATAATATTATTGATATCTGTTCCATCGCGACACGGTAGTTCTTTGATTTCGGTTTGAATCCAGATAGTAAACATTAGAACTAAAATGGCAACGGCGAAGAATAGCCAAGCGAGCGGATTGCCCTGATAGAGAATTAAGCCACCAAATATAAAGCCGGCTATAATCGACAAAACTAAAATAGCCTTAATTAACTTTTGATTGAATACCTGCCCAAGGCGAGCTTCTTTGGCGCGAATATGATTGTAATCGAATTTAGTGGTCATAGCGTTACCCCCATTATGCAAAGCACGACGCAGGCTACCGGCATTAACGGAATGGTCGGCCAAACAATTACTAATGCTAGGCTTAATACGGCTTCAATCACGATTGTAATCATGCCGAAAATCAAAATCATCAACCGCACAATCATACCGATTACGCGCGACAATAACTTATCGAAAAAGTTTGCGATATAGGCGGCCGGTCCACCCTCGGTAACGTCTTGGGATGAAATTTGACGAAATGGCGCAAATAGGGTCCGAATCAAAAGAGTAATAGAAAAGAAATCAGTCATACCGCGCAGCTTATCGAGCAACATCTTTGAGAAACGCCCCCAGCCACGAGAGTACCACCACTGCAAAAAATCAACGGCTAACATATAAAATAATTATATATCAAAATAGGCTAAAATGCCTATGCTCAAAGTCGAAAGGCCGACCCCTAAGGAATAGTGTTATAATTACAAAAGA
>DEGE01000010.1:14370-26778 GCA_002351365.1 Candidatus Saccharibacteria bacterium UBA2834 | reverse complement strand
GTCGTGAGTTCGAATCTCTCCGGGTGTACCACGAAAAGAGTAGACTTTGGTCTACTTTTTTCGTGGCTTCCGCGAGATGTGCGAAGTCTCAGGCTTGCTCAATGATAGCTCTCGGGGCCAATAGGCCAGTTATTGATATTTGTCAAATAAGGTGGGCTCGTTTAGAAAATAGATACGCGCGGAGTAGTACGCTTGCGTTCGGAATTGGAGGCGCATGTTGAGTAATGTTGACTTTTATGTAATATGCCTTTATTATTAGCATAAGCACTGTATTGGTACAATATTTCCGTTGGGAGAGTGAAATATGCATAAGCTACATAAAAGATTTACGCGAAATAGACAAATACTAGCCTTCTTCATAACTGTAATGGTCATGCTCGCTGTGGGGCTCACTCTAAGAGTATCTGCGACGGCCAACCTCTCATTTGTCTCAGACTTTGGGATAAAGAGCGTATCCGACGGTACGGCGCCATTTAATGATAATAATGAGCCGGGCAACGACTCGGATGACAATAATGGAATTATTAGGTCATTCGATTACGTAAATTATGCCCTTTCTTACGTTACCGAGTTGATGCCTGGTCAGAAAGTAGTTGAACAAGGGAAATTGATGACGGAGTTTGAGCTAAGCGCCCCTCCGTCCGCGGTGGAATTCAATATGGATACCTTAAACTGGATGCTAGATCAGAAGATGACATATTACTATACCGACGGCACCAGTAGCGATACGTGGGATGAGAAGAAAGTTGTATCGCGACAAGTGCTAAGCGGCTATAGGCTGTTAACTGTAAATGAGAATGGCTATAACGCAATTCCCGGCGCTGGATCGCTAACGGTTGGCCTGCATATAAAAGCGGCAAAAAATGGCGACACGATTACTCCGAAGTTTACAATTTGGATGGAGGGGAATGATAATAGTCTTAAAAAGTCGATTATATCGAATGAGGTTAAGGTTAGTGCGGCGCCGCGTTATGATATTGTGGTAGTCGGAAACTCTAATGCTGACTATCTAGGGTACTTCGACCCGCTAAACGGCACCATTTCTACTACAGATAAAGCAGATACGATGCGTGGGCGGCTAGTAGGATACGCTTTTGGGCTACGCCTATATAACAAATCGGCGGATTTGGGACTTAAGGGGATTGAGCTACCAAAAGGCGACTTTAAGTTTGATGTAGTCATGAATTCTAAGCTGAACGATGTGCGTGTTAGTGACGATGAGGAATATAGACCGTTCCTTTGGGATTATCGCGAGAATAATACCGCCAACGCCAACGTTAAAGGATATTTGGGCCGACACATGGCGGCGGAGGGGCATAACTTGCATGCGTACCGCCCATGGAGTGTTCCAGGAAACNNCAATAATAATGGGAATCGTAAACAGACTTGTTGGAATGGTGGCAAGTACTCTGTCGTGCAGGATGAGAATAACTTGAACGTGTATCATGTTGTGGTTCGCGATTACGATTTTGACCTAAAAAGCCTAATTTTCCCAGAAGACGGCCTCCAAAACACGCCATCAGTACAATTTGGCAAGAATATAGGATTCTTCTCGGTGGGGTACCTGCAGTTTATTGCGCGTTTTCCTAGGAATATTAATACCGCTTCTACATTCCTGGTTAGCGCGACCGCGCAGAATATGCAAGCTACATCGCTTTCTGGCATAGAGACTACGAGCGATTTAATAGACAATAACAACTCGAGCGCCTCGAATATTACACTTTATCCAAAGGGAAGCATCTCGCAACGTAACTATTTCGTAAACTACGACAGTAAAACCATAAAAGCCAGTGCGTGGTCACGTGGCGACAGTAGTGCTTTCGTTGGCGAGCGAATAATCCTAAGGCAGGAGGCGAGATATAATGGCGATGGTGGCTTAAGACACGTATCTATTCTGGAGAAATTCGATAATAATGTTTTTAAAGTTGCCGACGACGTGCAAGAGCCAATCACATTTAAGGCTACGTCTAGTTTGTCCAGGGTTGACGGCCATCAAATTCTATATGCTGCTAAGCCAGACAAGACAGGGTGGGTTAACGAGGAGGAAATGAACCGGGCTACTGAAGAAAACCTCGTTTACTTTGATTCGATTCAGGACCTTAATAATGCTGGATACGTATGTGTTGGTTATCTCCTGACCGTTCATGGCGAAATAATTTATTCTGGAGACGGGACGATAATTGAGTCATCCTTAGTCGTCGACGTTTCTAACAGTGTTAATAATGTGGGCTTAGTATTCCAAAAAACGGGCCATATGCGAGCCTGGAGAGAAGAGGGCGAGATCGCCGATTGGAAGAGTTATGTGAGACCTGACGGATCATATGGGTTGGGCGATTCTTCATATGGGGTAGGCGAATACGCGCCAGGCTATATTAAGCCGACCTATGCGCACTTCCCGACGACCTACACTAAGTCGGCCTATGAGAATGGTTCATTGGTGGGTGGACATAAGGGTGGTGTAGAATATGGCAACTCATTGCTCATAATTGGTGCCGTGAACAGCATAAGTATAAGAGTTAACGATAAGACAACCTCATCAACTGGAGCGGAAGTCGAAAAAGTTGTATACGACCTAGACAAGGGTGAACGGGTGGCCGAGTTTTCCATCTTTCCGAGTATGAATGTCTTATCTGAAAATCAAGAAGACGAGAGCTCAAACCAGCGCGCTGATGTTGTCATTACGGCAGTGGTTCCTAAGAAGCTAAAATATATCATGGGGTCATCTAGCACGCCTCCAGTCGATATAACTACGGACTCTAGTGGAGCGCAAACCATAACTTGGATCGTAGAGAATCAAAAAGTTGGCGAGGAGATGCCTCCAATAACATTTAAGGCCACAATCGGCGAGGCCGGTACGGCGAATGACGTCAACAATAACGACAAGCTTAGCGTTCTCGCTACGATTTCTTCTGGCGCTGATAAGAGGATTATCTCAGCGTCGAACGGCAATCTCTCTGAGACCACGATTACGGTCATTAAGCTAGCTACGTCTTCAGTATCGAAAACGGCCAGCCCATTAGTAGAGGTAGGCGGCGATATTCACTTTTCGCTACACTTTGGCAACAGTGATAGCGACGTGGTTAAGAATGTGCGGGCGATGGATATTCTGCCATACAATGACGATGGACGCGATTCATCCTTTAGTGGAGGATATCGCCTAAAAACAATAACACTAGATTACATAAATGCGCCGTCAAGCTTTGATGTGGCAAAAACTGAATCTGGAGTATTCGCTAGCGACGAAGAGGAAATGCGCAATCCTAATAGTGTCGAGACTATTCTTGCAAATAGATCTGGCGAAACATGGAACAAGCTGACTGGTGCAACTGTAAACGAAACTTCAAAGACGATTACTTATAATAACATCTACCTTGATGGCCTAGCAGCACTATATTTCTACCTAGGGGACGTGCAATCCAATGGTTACGTCAATGTAGACCTTTCGCTCACGCCGATTGACGCTGATGGTGAGTTGTATGCCATTGGCGGTAAGGTACAGCAGCCGGGAGATGTCTACTCGAACAATTTCTACGAGTTTGCGGATGGGCAAATAGGAATTGTTACTAGCAATATAGTGTCCGCACAAGTCGTACACCGTGAGATATCGGGCTTAGCATGGTATGATGCGAATGATAATGGCATACGCGACGGCGACGAGTCTGTAATAGCTGGAAGTGTCGTTCGTATTTATGACCAATCGAATATGAAGGCTAAGGACATACTTGGCCGAGAATACGAAAGTATAAAGACAGACTCTCAAGGACGGTATAGATTCGATTTGCTGCCGGCAGGGAACTATGTAGTAAAAATTGAAGGTGGCGATTATGGCCTCGCAAAAAAGGATATTGGTAGTGATGATAAAATTGACTCCGATGCAACTCCAGCTGTGGCGAACGGCGCTCTAACGACAGCGAACATTGCCATAAATGGCCTGCCTGCGGCAGACGCAATGCTGTCATATCATTATGAATCAGAAAATAACGATGCCGGCTTTACGCGCGCAACCTTGTATGCCCGTAAAGAAAAGAAAGACGGCTCTTTGTTGGCCGGAGCAAAATTTAGCTTTGCCGATAAAACCTATAACGCCTCAGATGGCATGTTGGTGATTCCGAATCTTGGCGTCGGCACGGGTACTTTAACGGAAACCGAAGCGCCACAAGGCTACAAAATTGCTGGCCCTTGGACTGTCCGTACGGTAGTTGCGGATGATGGTACTATTTCGGCCAGTATCGACGGCGCATCAAAGAATGGCAGCGCCTATGTACTGACTAATTATCTCAAAGATTCAAAGATTAAAAACAAGATTACTAAGTCTTCTACTACAACCGAAATTACTAAGAAAGATCAGGCTGTAGATTATAAGATTAAGTATGACGTAGAACTTACCGACTATATGGGTGATGCGAAGGTAAAGATTGTAGATAAACTTCCGCATCCAATCGTGGAAGATCAATCTGAGCTCGATGGTGGTGTTTATGACGCCGAAAATCTAACCATCACCTGGGAAGAGGATTGGGTTGACATTAATACTTATGCCAGTGCTAATACTAAGAGTTTTGAGCACAATATCTCACTAGTATATGATGGCATCCTTGGTACAGATCGCGAACTAAATAATGAAGCAACCGGTCACGTTACTCTTGTTAATGTCGATGCCGAACCAACCAACGAAACGGAGCCTGGCGATGAGGAAGATGACGAGCCAACCCCAATCAGAATTCCTGGTCGGATTATTACGAAGTTTATTGAAATCGGCACAGATAAAGAAGTTTGCAAATCCGATAACGCGGTAGGCTTGATTGGTGACCCATATCACACTCGTGCCAAAGAATGTAAGGACTACGAGTTAGTCAAATCACCAGACAAGGAAGATTATAACTTTGAAGAAAATGACCAAATTGTAACCTACTACTACCGCAAGTTGGAAAACCCAAATACTGCAGATCCAATTACTATTGTCACAAGTGTAGGGTTAATCGCCTTTATTGCGAGCTTCGCTTGTTATCGCGCGTTCCATAAGCGTCGTTAATCGATAAAAAATACCCCCTTGTTACCAAGGGGGCGGGAGCGGAGGGGAAAGCCGTCTAGCGCGGAGTACTAGATGGGCCTGAAGCCTTGATATTTGCCTTGTGCGGCTTTGACGACGATGACTATAGAAACATCGAAGCTTTTGAGTGCACTTTAAAAAATGCGAAACCCTGAAGTAGTTAAGCCGTCCGACAATCCACCGGTAGCGCATACCTATAACGGATCCCACGTTAGCAAAGCGGCGGAAAAGCCCTCCATGGCTGGAGACGCATTAAATGTCCTTGGCTTTTATCATTATCGTTTGAGTAAGAATAAACTATTAACGCCCGAGAATATTTTCGTCTATTCTTATTACGCACTGGCCAAAAGGGTGGTTTTTCTGTCGGCGAAATTGTCGCGATGCTAAACGCTATTAGTGAAGATTTAGGCGACATTGCTGTTGGCGAAACAAATAAGAATGTGGTTTGGTCCCACTCCACGCACCGACGTAGTCGTTGCTAAGGAGAAAGTGCTTCGGGGGGCTCTGTCATGCCTAAAAAGTGCAAAAATATAATGGTGGCGGCCCCATTATATTTTTTCTTTAACAATGATTATTGATTTAGTATAACCTTCTCGTGTATCCGTTGTTAAACAGTAACTCTTGGCATTCGGCACAATATCCGCTCTTCAAGAATTCACGTTCACACTTATTGAGGGTGGGCAAACACTCCTGAATCAGTAATCCACCCATCAAATAGTCCTTGAATGCCCATAATTCTTCATCTGTGAGCTTTATGTGTGATTCATTGCCGCACATTTCGCATATCTGCGATACCTCATTGTCATTAATCGTAATCATCTTATAGTTCCCCATTAAAGTTATTATTTTAAGATAAGAAAAAACTACGACATGGCGGCCTCCACTTCTTGCTTCCGCATATTGCCGTAGCTTATACTATAGAAGGCATCACTCTTAATTATGGTTATAACTTCATGAACTAGGGTGTACCACAGAAAGAGCAGGCCTGGGCCTGCTTTTTCTGTGGCGAGAAGTTAATCTATTTCTTTAAATACCACTTAGCAAATTGATGAATCGCATCGCCGTAGTATTCGCGTTTAAGTTTTTGGTCGACGTCGCCAATTTCCGCAAGCGTGCGCGTTTCGCCGTCTGGAATATAGAAGAAGTCGTGCCAGAGGCCATCATTGCCACGCTTTTCGAGAATAATCCTACCCGTGCCTCCGCCGATAAATACTTTCGGTTCTTTGCCTGGCTCGCAATAGGCGAAGCAATGCTCGATGCGGGCGCCGAGCTGTTTTTCGCCGCGGAGCAGGTGCAAGAATTTTTCGGTGCCTATCTGTTTATGGAAATAGGCGTTATATGGGCCGGGCAAACCACCAGGGGCGTCTAGATATAGGCCAGTATCAGACTTGAGGCAGGCCTTGCCGAGTTTGTCGGCGCCATATTTTGCCGTAAAGGCGACAACTTCGGCGCAAGTTTTTGCTTGAATTTCATAGAGTTCGAAATCTGGATCCATGATCTCTAAATCAATGCCATATTCGTCGGCGAGCACCATTTCGGCCTCGCGAAATTTTAATGGATTGCTAGTTAAATAGAGTAATTTTTTCATAAAAATCCTTATCAAAAATGTTAATAAAAAGACTTAATAATCAATATTTATGCGCGACTAGCGCTCATGCTTTTTGGAACGTTCACGCTCATCGCGACGCTCAACTAAGACGTGCTCATGGCGACGTTCACGCCATGACAACGCAAAATACACGCATGCCAACAAAAAGACGATGCCAAGTGAAGGTAGAACTATGCTAGCAATTTGTGTTTCCATAATGCTTATTATATAACAAAAAATCCCCCGTGTGGGGGAATTTTTTAACGACCGTCTTTGTGGCGGAGATGTTTGCGCTTATCGCTGTGTTTGTGATTATTGTTGCGGTTGAGCTTTGCAACTTTTGGTTTCTTTGCCATGATGATCCTTAAAACTGTTAATTTAAACTTTTTACATCTTAACATATTTTAGCTGTCCGAGCAAATCTATGACGACGAACCGCTTGTATTTATAAAAGTGATTATGTTATAATCACCCCAAATCACTAAACATAAAAAAGGCAAAAAATGAAAAAACAAAAAAACTTTCAATTAGCCACTATTTCAGTATTGGTTTTTGCGGTACTGTTTATGGCAATCGGTTTTGCGGCTTATGCGCAAACCCTCAAAATTAATGGCACCGTCAATGTCGCGAAGAGCAAATGGAGCGTCCATTTCGTTGAAAACGATTATCAGGAAGAGGCGAACAGTGTCGCTGCAACTAACCACAGTGTCGGCGAAACAAACTTTAGCTTCACGGCCGATTTAGCTGCCCCTGGCGATTATTATGCCGCCAATATTAAGGTAGTCAACGATGGCACCTTTAATGCCATCCTCGATTCAATTAATATGTCCACTCTTTCAGAGGAGCAGGCGAAATATCTCACCTATACCGTTGAATACGGTGGCACCCCATTTAGTGCAAGCGCTTCTGGCCTAAATACAGCATTAACTGTTGGCCAAACGGTAGACGTATTGGTGCGCGTTGATTACGTTCAGCCAGATGATGCCGCGGATCTTCCGCAAGAAAATATTACCGTCAACCTCTCGGCTGACTTGAATTACTCTCAGGCTAACTAAGACTGAGGAATAGGGGGAGCATGCTAGCAAGAATTAAAAGGAACGAAAAAGTTGTTTTGTGGCTTTGCCTTGCTTTTTCGTTCTGCTTGCTAGTATTTTTTGGTTTAGGTTGGCGGCTTGACCATACATTAAGGCAATATCTTATCACTTTTGCACTAACGATTATCTTAATCGTTGCCTGGAAATCGCTGGGTTTTCATAAGGATCGCCATTTTCTTCGTGGCAGTATTTCGCGCAGCATTGTGGTGATTCTTATTTCGTATGCGCTAGTAACGTATGCACTTGGGATTTTCCTGGGATTTAACCGGGGGTATTTATCAAACAACCTACAAAAGCTGTTTGTTGGCTTAGTCCCAACCCTATTAATGACGGTAGTTATTGAGCTTGCACGTTATGTCGTCGCCGGCCCAAACCTACACAAGCGGGCGTATGTTGTATTTTTTACAACACTTACGACACTGCTATATATCCTGATCGAGCTAAACGTGGCGCGCCTGGGCGGTGCTGAACAGATTTTTATCTTTTTATGCGCGACAGTGATGCCAATTATTGCGCGAGAAGCGCTATGTGGGCTTTTGTCATACAAAATTGGATTATTGCCGACCTTAATTTTTAAGATTCCGCTGATTATTTATCCATACATTTTGCCAATCGTGCCGGATTTGGGTGATTATATTCATGCAGTGGCGAATATTATTTTGCCATTCGTGATCTATTTAGTCGTACAACATAGTTTGCAGCTGTATGACGACGACAAAAAACGCTTGCGCCGCTTAAACTTCGGCATCCTATCGGCACCAATCTTAATTTTGGCAATTATATTAACTGTTTTAGTGTCGGGGATTTTTCACTATCAGCTAATTGCGGTGGGTTCGGACTCAATGTTGCCGGTTTATGGTCGAGGCGACACGGTGCTTTTTGAGAAAGTAAACGCAAGCGACATTCATAAAGATGATATACTAGTATTTAATAAGGACGGAGTAATAATAACGCACCGGGTGGTGTCAATCGATAAACGCAACAATGTTATGTACTTTACAACGCGAGGGGATAACAACGACGAAGCAGACGCATTCGAGACGCCTGATAGCCAAGTGTTGGGCCGCGTCGTGATGGTGGGCAAATACATCGGTTTTCCAACCTTATGGATTAACGAAATTTTTAACCGGAACTAATATGAAAAAATTCAAACAATTAATCGATCAACATGAAGACTGGCTAATCCGCTTTGGCGCGACAGCTTCCGCTATTGTGTTATTGTTGGGCGCAATCGCTTTGGGCTTTGGTTTTGGCGATAAGGGAGAGCGTACTCTAGCCTATAGCGAAGATGGTTCGAGCGTGAGCTATAACGTCTATCTATTACCGAATAATACTTATCCGGACAGTTATATTGTCGGTTCCGCCGATCGGTCTTATCCAACAAGCCTAATCGATTACTTGGATTTGAATTTTAACTACAAAGTTAAGTTCGCGGGTCACGTCGAGGGTGACTTAACTTACAAGTTAGTAGCATTAAGCAGTGCCGACAAGGCAGACGGCTCGACTACTGCGAATCTTTGGTCGGAAGAACATAACATCATCGCTCCGCAAACTACTCATATCGATGGCGACAGCTTTACTGTGTCGCAAAATACTAAAATCACCTACGATACTTACGCAATTATTCTAAAAAACTTTGAGGCCGAAGCAAAAGGTGTTGTCGCAAAAGGCAGCCTAAATGTTGCTCTAGTAATCGAGGGAGATTTGAAGCCAAGCAACTTTGTCGATCCGGCCAACTTTAACTCGCGCATTGATTTTACGATTCCGATTGCTGCTAATTCATCGGTTGAAGCCAAGACTAATACGCGCGGCAACAGCACAATGCTAAGCGAAATTCCGGCTCGACTTGATGCATTGCATATTATTATCGTAATTCTTGGTTTGCTTTTGGTGCTCGGCGGTGTCTGTCTCTTAGTTGGCTACATTATGGCCAAAAAACACAAAATGGACGCGCATCCGTACGAAGAAAATATTCGCAAGCTTTTATCGGCCTATGACGGCATTATTGTTGAGCTTTCGCATGCGCCAGTCTTTAAAAACACGGCCGTTTCTGACGTTGAGGAATTCGACGAGCTACTCGATGTTTACAATTCCGTGCATCTGCCAATCAACTACTATAAGAGCAAGCACGCGAGCTATTTCGTGATTATCGGCGAGAAGAGCAGTTGGCGCTATATTGTCAGCGAGAGCGATTACAAGAAGCATGGCAAAAAGAATTAAGTCTCAACAGCAATCTTTACGTTTTACCTTGTTTTTGGGTGCTGTCATGATGCTAGTTTTGGCGGCGATGACGGTCGGTTTTGCTCGCTACGGCAAATTGCTAAATATGGATGGTGCCGTACAACTCAGTCCACAAGGCGAAATTTACATCTCCAACGTAGTATTTACCGGCGGCATGAATGTGACGAGTACTCCAACCTTCACGAATACTTCAATTGACTTCGATCTACACTTTACGGGCGACCAGTCCACGACCGACTATGGTGCAACTTATGACGTGACAATCACTAATGATACTTTCTATAATCAAGTGTTTGCAATTGACTACTGGCAGCCGACCATTACCTATGAATCCGGCAATCCAGTGACGGACGCCACGATCGACTATCGGCTAATTGGTATTCAGAATGGCGACACGATTTATCGTGGCGAAAGCAAAACTTTTACGGTAGATATCACATTAACGGCGAATGGTGGTAACTACAATGTTGACGGTGACATGGAGGCGGAGTTTTCCGGTTCTAACGAAGGCACTGTGCTAGCTAGCATTAATGCGCCGACGACTGGCGATTTACGTGGCTCAAATGAGTATGCAGCTTTTTCGGTGCACGTCACAAATACTTATGATTTTGCGCAGACTTTTGCGCTCGAGCTTCATAATAATCCACACTTTATTATCACCGACGCTAGCGGCAACGCATTGAGTAATTTTACGATTAACGCCAATTCGTCGAATGATTTTACGGTTTATGTTAAAAAAGCCGATGGTGTAGATTTTGCTACGACTTATGAGCGTGCAAATATTTATTTAACTTCGGCAAGTCTAGGTGAAATCAACTGCGGCCGCATTACGCTGTTGGTCGACCAGTCGATTATCTATACCGACGATGACGCTCCTGTAATTTCAAACGTGGCAATTACCGAACTAAATGCCAGCGGTGAAGCATCGGTAAGCTGGGATGCGACGGATGATGTCACTATTAGTCATTTTACGGTTTTAATTTATGATGGCTCGAACCAACTCATTCAAACCCTAACAACCGAAGACGACGAAACTACGATTACGGCTAGCGGACTGACTAATGGCACTAGTTATTATGCAAAAGTTTACGGCGAAGATTCATTGGGCAATGTTGCTAGTCAGGCTGAGATTGATGCCGCCACAACGGCATCTGGGCATTGCTCGCGTTCGACCGCTACGCAGCTTAATTGGAGCTTTACGGTCACGAATCGGCTAACAAATATCACCTCAAACGGCGCCAGAACGGTAAATCGTGGCGAAACGTATACCGCAACCCTAAGGGCGACCGGACTCCTTAGTACGTTGCCGGACACTATTACGGTTACGATGGGCGGACGAACATTGGCGGCCGGTACAGACTATACATATACGCGCAACAATGGTCGCGTTTCGATACCGAACGCCTCGGGCAATATTACAATTACGGCTGCAGCGGCGGGCGGCTGCTTAATTGAGGGTACGGACATCTTACTGGCTGATGGTAGTACGAAGAAAGTTGAAGATATTACTTACGATGATTTGTTAGCGGTCTGGAATTACGAAACTGGCCAACTCGATGCCGAATATCCAATTTGGATCGAACGCGAGCATCGCACCGAAAATTACCAATGGGCGCATTTTAGTGATGGCAGTGATTTGTATACGACGCGTCACCATGGCATTTTCCGAGTCGACCTAAATCGGTTCATTTCCGTGCAAAATGCCGAATTTGTGCCTGGCACAAGTTATTACAAGGTTAATGCCGATGGCGGGCTTCAGCCGGTTAAGTTACAGAGCGTCACGACGCGCTATGAAAGTAAGAATTATTATCATATCGTTTCCGCGCGTTACTATAACGTTATCGCGAATGGCTTCATCACGACCGACGGCACGGTGGCGTTATCGAACTTGTATGGCTTTGCGGATAATCTGACTTGGCCAGAGCTGCGCACTATGGCGCTCAGTCAGCCAGATAGCACCTACGGATACGAGACTTTTGCTGATACGGTACCAGAATATATGTACGCCGGCATGCGCATGGGCGAAATTCGCGTCCTAGAAAATTACGGCGCTATTACTTTGGATGATTTTAAGTTCTATCTATCGACAAATCAAAATCATCCAGGCATGTTAGCTAAACCGGAGTTAACCAACTTCGACATTACGCATCTAGCTGCGCCAAGCATGCAGAATAATCAGCGCATCTGGACGATTTCATTCGGCGCAGAGCAGCGCAAAGTTGCCGAAAATGCCACCATTGTAGTGCCGGCGCAGGGCGGCATAACGACATGGCGAAACTCGGTTGATGGCAAAACGTATCACGCTGGAGATCGTGTTAAAATTTACTGCGCCACCCATTTCATTCCGCTTTACTAAAAAGTTAAAAAATGTTAAAATATAAAACATGCTAAAAACTCATCATAAGTTTCGTTATGTTGGTTTAGCGGTATTCGTCTTA
>DEGE01000010.1:429-14167 GCA_002351365.1 Candidatus Saccharibacteria bacterium UBA2834 | reverse complement strand
ACGACGCTCTTCCGATCTTAATATTGACTTGCGTTATGCCAATGTCGATCAGGAAAAGTACGGCATCTATTCTTATGCACCAGTAATTCGTGTGCCGAAAGTTGAATCTTTCTATGGTGTTTTTAATGAATATACTGAAAACATCCAAACTTATTCTGAGGAATTTGCCGACTTTCATTTTCCACAACTACGACATTTTGTCGCGAGCGATACGGCTAAAAACACCACCAGCCTATCGCAAAAGGCAAAAGACGACTCGACCCTTCGCGCAACTTTCTCCACCAAAAAGCAAGACGCCAAAGACTCAGATAAAGGTGAGGGTGTCTTCACTGGAACTTTGATTAGTTATGAACCGTCTGATGTCACGGGCTATTACGTTGTCTATGCCACGGCATTTATTACGACACCGCAAGATCACCTGTTGCAAGACGCGCCGGCGCTGATTGCGTCATTGAAAACCCTCAGTTTTAAGTCTGATTTTTCTGACGGGGTTGCACAAAACGATATTTGGGACGATGAAGCTGGCGATGTAAATTCGTTCATACAGGCGGCGGTCGCGAATATTGAAAATGCCTGGCAAAACCGCGAAGCTGAATACGACATCGCGCGCCAAAAGTGGGCTGACGAGCACTATGGCTTTGAGCGTGTTTACGATACGGAAACCCAAAAAGTATATCGTGCGTTCAAGGGATTCGAGGTCGGCTATCAGGGCAACCGCTATCGCGCTGCGACTGACGAAGAGTATGCCGTCCCAATTTCGGGCTATCTCAACAAGGCTTAATTTCGTACAAAAAATACGCGCGATGGCTTTTGGTGTGCTTGTAGCCAGGGATCATAAAAGCATTGGAGATCAAATAGAGTTTTTTGTTTAATCGATTAGCCTGCTGCTGTATGTGCGTAACGATACTCAGGATATCGCGCGAATCGCCAAACACGTAGACCACGGTTGTCTCCGGCGGAAAATCGAGCTTAAAAAGATTGCCGGTTTTAATACTGAATTTTTTATCCTTGCGCAAGCGAAACTTTGAAATAAGAGCGAGCAGGGGATTTAGTTCAACACCAAGGCCGCTGGCGCCAAACTCGCCCGCGATTTTTAACACTACGCCATCGCCCGAACCGAGATCAACTAAAAAATCTTTCTTTTTGAGTGGATAAAGTTTTTTGAAGGCTTCGCGCAGCTCCTTTTTCATTGATGGCACATAGGGCGCGCCAGTAAATGCGGTAAAGCCCAGAAAGACAATGAGCAAAACAACAATTAGGCGAGCAATTTCGAAAGACATTTCACTTATATTTTATCACGGCCGATTCTCTTGCAAAAACAAGTAAACTTTGGTATAATATCCCAAGTGAGCGGGCCGGTAGCTCAGCTGGTTAGAGCACGAGCCTCTTAAGCTTGGTGTCGTGGGTTCGAGTCCCACCCGGCTCACCATAGAAATTCAAAAAGGCCCATCGGGTCCTTTTTTAATTTCTATGTGTCAGCTCGGATGTGGCGAGGAACTACGCGGGTTCGCCCAATGCCCAGTTTCCGCCAGGAAACGACGGCGCATTGTTTATGTCCCACCCGGGTTTATATCTGTTGTTCTTGCTGCGAATGTGTTTTTATTATGGTAAGATCTTATCAAGAAGAATATGGAAAAGACAAAGAAAACAATACGCGTAGTAGCGGCTATTATTATTGATAATGGCAAGTATTTTGCCACTCAACGCGGATATGGAGAGTGGAAGGGTTATTGGGAATTTCCTGGCGGAAAAATAGAAGTTAATGAAACTCCTGAGGATGCCCTTAGGCGCGAAATTCATGAAGAACTCGAAACCGAGATTAATGTCGGAGACAAAGTCTGCACGATAGAATATGATTATCCTAAATTTCACCTCAGTATGGACTGTTTTTATGCAAAAGTTTTTAGCGGAGGGCTAGTGTTAAAAGAGCATGAAGCCGCCAAATGGCTGAGCAAGAGCGAATTGGGCAATGTGGAGTGGTTGCCGGCCGATAAAATGATAATTGAGAAAATAAAAAAATGAGTAAAAACCCGCGCTGTTTATACGAAAACAATTTATATGGATTTCTTTACGATAATGAAAAATCCATTTTGGGCGCACTCGTCGAAAATTATAACGGGCAAGTTCAAACTACTCAAATTGACGCATGGAAAGAAGAAATATCTATAATGCGCAATGTGGCACAAAAATTAGGAGGCGAAGACGGGCGTGTCGTATTTGAGTACGATATACCACGTTTAGGCAAACGCATTGATGCGGTATTGCTTTATCGAGGCATTATCTTCTGTATAGAATTTAAGGTCGGTCAAACTTCAATTCTAGAGGCAGACATAGACCAAGTATTTGATTATGCGCTCGATTTAAAAAACTTCCATAGGTTAAGCGAAGACAAAATAATCGCACCAATTCTTGTCGCGACAAATCACGAGAGCTATTCAACACAGATTCAGATGTCTGTATATGACGACAAAGTAATAAACCCGCTCATTTCTGGGAGTAGCAGTTTATATAGCATTATTGAGAATGTTTTAGATGTTTATCCAAACGAACAACCGATAGACGAAAGATGGTCTATCAGCCCATATGCTCCAACGCCAACAATTATTGAGGCGGCCCGATCTCTATATGAAAACCATTCGGTTGAAGAAATCACTCGCCACGAGGCGGATAATGTATCGACGGATAGGACGATTAATTACATCTTGGACGTTATTCACGATAGTGAAGAGAAAGGTAAGAAAAGTATCTGTTTCGTAACTGGCGTCCCTGGCGCCGGTAAGACACTAGTTGGCCTAGATGTCGCTATTAAACAAACATACCGAGATGGTCTTGATGCACCGGCAAAAGATGACGGAGCCGTATACCTTTCGGGTAACGGTCCACTTGTTGCTGTATTGAATGAAGCCCTAGCGCAGGACAATTATAAGAAAGCGCGCGAACGTGGCGAGCGAAAGAAGCTTACTGATTCTCGTCGTGAAGTGCGCAAATCTATTCAAATGATACATCGCTATCGCGATAATATGCTCGCAAAAATTAAAAACCCTGTCGAAAATGGCATCTTAGAAATAGATCCAGAAAAAGCAGTAGAAATGGGAACTTCCGGGTTTGGAGAGGTAGAGCATATAGCAATATTTGACGAAGCGCAACGCTCATGGACGCATGAAAGACTTGCTAATTATCTAAAGAGGGGCGGCACTTACGGTAATAAGCTAAAAGTTCCAAATTTTCCTATGTCCGAAGCGGCTTTTTTGATTTGGTCGTTGGACCAACGAAAGGACTGGGCGGTAATAGTTTGCTTGGTGGGCGGTGGTCAAGAAATTAATACTGGTGAAGCTGGTATTTCCGAATGGATTAAAGCGTTAAATGAAAAATATCAACATTGGGATATTTATATTTCTCCAGAATTGACTGAGCCGGAATACGCAGAAGGTAAAGTCAATGAACTTTTAGCCAACAATCCTAACGTTGTATATTCGACAGATTTGCATTTAAGCGTGTCGCTTCGTTCGTATCGATCAGAAAAAGTATCAGCTTTCGTTCATTCGTTATTGAGCTTTGACGAAAACGCTGCAAAACTTTATGACGAGATAAAAGATAAGTATCCTATTCTTTTAACTCGCAACATGGATAGGGCGCGAAGATGGCTACATGAAAAAGCCCGAGGCACCGAGCGTACTGGCGTGCTCGTGACGAAAGAAGCGGCAAGATTTAAACCGCTCGCAATTCATATTTTGCCATCAGGAGACGAGAACGCAGTTCATTGGTTCTTAGAGGATAAAACAGATACGCGCTCATCGAATTATCTTGAAGATGCCGCTACCGAAATACAAGTCCAGGGCCTCGAATTGGATTATATCTGTTTACTTTGGGATGCTGATATGCGTTATGACAACGGCCACTGGCGTTATTATTCGTTCAATGGTAATACGAAATGGATAGAGCAGCTTGGTAGGACTGAAAACAATCGCGAAAAACAAAAATATATGCTCAACGCATACCGCGTCCTGCTTACTCGCGCCAGAGCTGGCATGATTATTTGTGTTCCGGAGGGAAACAAGAATAAAACTCCAAATGGTTTCTGGGAAGATAGTACTCGCTTGCCGGAGTTCTATGATGGGACTTACCAATATCTAAAAAGTCTTGGGATTGAGGAAATCTAGAATAGTGATACTCAGTTATGGGGCTAGCTCATGCTTTATTCATTCATTCGGAAAAGTATGATAATAAAATGAGTATTCTTCAAAACTACGAAAAACATAAAAAACTGCTAGGCGAAAAGGCGATAATGGCCATAGATGATTATGTAAAAGAAATGTGCAATGTGGGCTACAAGACAAGCTATTCTCACGTAATCTACAACCAAAAAGAATTTGAAAAATTCAAAAAATGACTATCCAAGCGGGAAGACAAGTAAGTCTACCGATGCTACAATATAAAACATGGACGAGGTGAAAAAGAAGGTCATCGAGTTTAATGCCGAGCGAGATTGGGATCAATTTCATAGCCCAGAAAATCTTGCTAAGTCTATTTCAATTGAGGCCGGCGAATTGCTTGAATGCTTTCAATGGAATAATAATTACGACAAAAAAGAAGTATGCGAGGAGCTCGCGGATGTAGTTAATTACTGCATATTGTTAGCGGATAAGCTAGACGTTAAATTGGAGGATATCATTCTCGAGAAGCTTGAGAAAACGCGCAAAAAGTATCCTGTCGAAAAAGCAAAAGGCAAAAGCACTAAATATACGAAGTTGTAATCATGTTGGTTTATGAGGGTATAAAAAGCACGTTTATCGAAGACGTTAATCTAAATCTGATAGTAAACAAAATTTATGAAAAATATCAGAAATATTTTGGTCGCACATCTAAATCCCAGCTGAATTCTTGGCAGAACTCCATGCAGTATATGCGAAGTATTCTCGACGACGACGAGATTCCCGACAATGCTGGCGTAGCAATTGAATTTAACATCCCAACCACCTCAAAACGCATTGACTTTATTCTTTCCGGCCGCGATCACGACATGAAGGACTCGGCCGTAATTGTCGAGCTAAAACAATGGGAAACATGCGCTGCTGTTGAGAATAAAGACGGCATCGTTTCAACCTATACTGGCGGCGCAGTTCGAGACGTTGCGCATCCTTCATATCAAGCAATGAGCTATGCGAATCTAATTCGTGACTTTAATGAGGATGTGCGCCATAAAGACATTGGTTTGTATCCATGTGCTTTTTTGCATAATTATAGAATCACCGAAGATGACCCGATCAATAGCGAGCTTTACGCGGAATATATAAAACAAGCTCCAATGTTTGGTAGTAATGATTTTGCAAAACTGCGCGAGTTTATTAAAAAATATATATTCTATGGCGACGATAAAGAAATTCTATACGAAATAGAAAATGGCAAAATCCGCCCATCTAAACGTCTTCAAGATTCTCTCGTAAAGATGCTTAATGGTAATCGCGAATTTACTATGATCGACGAGCAGAAAGTAATTTACGAAGACGCAATCGTTCTGGCTAAAAACGCAGTAGACAATAACTCCAAACAAGTTCTCATTGTTGAGGGTGGGCCTGGCACTGGGAAATCAGTGCTCGCTATTAATCTATTAGTTGAGCTCACTAAGAACAATTTAACCTGTTTTTATGTCACGAAAAATGCCGCACCCCGCAATGTCTTCCGAGACAAATTAAAAGGTAGTTTCAAAAAGAGCTACATAGATAATCTCTTTCAGGGGTCTGGCAGCTTTATTGGAAAACCTTCGAATGATATCGATTGTCTAGTCGTTGATGAGGCTCATCGCCTAAATGAGAAATCCGGCATGTTCTCTAATCTCGGCGAGAACCAAATCAAAGAGATTATAAACGCGTCTCATTTTTCTATTTTCTTCATCGATGAAGACCAGAAAGTTACTATGAAAGATGTTGGCTCCGTTGATATGATTGAGGAGTTTTCCGCTCAACTTGGTGCAAATGTAAAACGCGTAGAGCTTGAAAGCCAGTTCCGCTGCAATGGCTCTGATGGCTACTTGGCTTGGTTGGATAATGTGTTAGATATTCGTCAAACCGCGAACTTTGATTTGATGGATTTTGACTATGACTTTCGCGTGTTCGACGATTCGAATGAAATGCGTGAAGCAATTAAGCGGAAAAACCTAGAAAACAATAAATCTCGCATTGTAGCTGGCTATTGCTGGAACTGGATAAGCGAGGGTAAAAATAGCGACGAAGTGAAAGACATTGTCATTCCGGAATACGACTTCGGAATGAGTTGGAATTTGGGTAACACGGCAACTTGGGCAATCGACCCAAATTCCGTGGAGCAAGCAGGGTGCATCCATACCTGCCAAGGCCTTGAATTTGATTATGTTGGCGTTATCATTGGTGATGATTTGCGCTACGAGAACGGACATATTGTTACCGATTTCACTAAACGCGCGAAAACCGATAAATCATTATTTGGCATTCAGAAGCTCTATAATAACGACCCATTTGAAGCATTAGATATTTCCGGCAGAATCATTAAAAATACATACCGCACTTTGATGACGCGCGGTATGAAGGGTTGTTATATTTACTGTACGGATAAGAATCTAGCTAATTATTTCAGAGAAGTTCTGGCTCGAAATTCTTAACCTTTTAGGCTTTCGGTAGTAGCCTCAACAATCTCTTTTAGTTTATTTTTATCATCCACCTCATCCACCAAATACATCGGCTTGGCGCCCTTGTAGGGCAGCGCTTCGCTCATGCCAAATTCGGCATTGCTATCCGTCTTCTTCACTAGCAACCTATCGTCATAGATCCCGCCGAACAGCGCTCCGTCCACATACAGCAAAAATTCACCCATCATCGGCCGGCAAGTAATCCCCGGCACCAATGATAGCCGATCCAAAATATAATCTCGATATTCTTTCGTACTAGCCATTATGCACAATTCTTCTTATGTGCTTTCAATTTCTTCATCGCCCAATCATAATGCGACGATAGACAACTTACAAAATACGAGCCTAGCACCGAGCCACCTACCCATGGATACATACCTTTGGTAAATAATTGCTCCTCGCTTAAGCTCTCAGCTAATTTCATCACATCCGCATGCGACTTCTCGAACATCTTGCGCGCATCAGCTAACGACGTCTTCTGGTGTTTCTTCCAATATTCCACGTTCATATCGCCGTAAGTCTTCCAAGTGTATGGTTCTGGCAAGAATGGTGCATTACCGCCTTTATTCAGATTCGTATCTACAAATTCTAGTAGCATTCGGTGCCATTCATATAGATGTACCCAAATATCGCGTAGATTCTTGTCGCGCCCCCAGTGGCGTTCTTTCTTTGATGGATCGCCGGAGAAGTCGAACTCGGTGTTCATTTCTTTCTCGCTCATTGAATCAGCCATTTCGATTAGCTTAGCGTAGTATTCCTCGCCGGCTTTTAATAAATCCTGTTTGTTGCGCGGTCTTGGCATAATAAGTCCTTGTTTACTACATCAATTATAACATCGGGTGCAAGTCTACCATTGACATTGTATTCCTTTTATTTTCTTCATTGTTAGGCTCGGATGCGACGAGAAACTACGCTGAGTTATTGAGATTCTACCTCCAGTTTGTGGCGTTTTCGTCTCCGCCTTCTTAAAATGGGGCTAAAATAATAAAAAAGGGCGAATATGGATCTAAATAAAATTGGCAAATTCATCGCAAAGAAACGACAAGAAAAAGGCTTCACGCAGGAAAGCTTGGCGGAAGAGCTAGGTATTTCTAATCGCTCAATCTCCAAATGGGAGCGGGGAATTTGTCTGCCAGACGCCAATAATCTCACTAAACTCTGCAAACTATTTGGCGTTTCCTATAATGAACTTTTGAGTGGTGAAGACATCAACCAAAAAGATTACAAGAAATTCGCCGAGCAAAAACTTGAGGAATTTTCCGAACTCGAAACAGCGCAGAACAAAAAGTTTTTGATGTGCGAAATTGTAATCGGCTCCATATCCACTGCAGCTTTTTTAATATTAGTTTTCGCCGGGAGCTACATCGATATGGACGTAGCCGCGCGGATTATTTTAATCGTACTTGGCTTCGCTATATTGATAGTAGGCTCAAGCTTCTGTCTGAAAATTGAAACCGAAGCAGGGAAATACGAATGTAAGAATTGCGGCCACCAGTACGTGCCAAAATATTCAAGTGTTTATATGGCGAAACATATCGGTCGCATACGTAAAATGACTTGCCCAAAATGCCACAAGAAATCCTGGCAAAAGAAAGTAGTATAATTCTTATTTGTCTGTCAATAAATAACTTTTCTTTACTAATTCCTTACCGTCTCGGCCCAGGCTTTTCCACTCGATACGCCCGATCAATGCAAACCATTTTTTATTGCCGCCATGCCGAAATATGCAATAAGTCGGATAGCGTTCTGGCCACAAAAATTCCGGTTCCGCACCATATTCATCCCTAATATGTGTCGTAATATTACTAGCCTGAGACTCTTTCATTGACCAAATTATAGCAACGATTTAAAGCTCTTCAAAAGCTTCTTGATACCTTTCTCAGCATCAGCAACCCTCTCGCGAGGCTTCTTTACAACAAACCGATCCAGCGTTGCTAGCAAAGCGGGTAGCAAAACCAAGATAATTAGAGTGGCGCAAAATGTACCCAGCGAAATCGCCTGACAGACCGCTGCCGCAATCGCCGTTGCCAAGTTGCCGACAATCGCCGTCACGATAATTAGAATCGATGCTGAAGTGAGAATTGCATTAATGGAACGATTATAAGTACTAATCAGCGCATCGCGTATATTCATTTTGAAGTAACTGCGGTTTTCAACATAGTACGACGTGAAGAGAATTGCATAATCGATCGTCGCGCCCATCAAAATCGATTGCACGATAATCAGCGCAATGAAGTAAATGCTCGATCCAGTTAACGATAGATATGCCATCACGATATAGACCGCACATTGAATCACAAGTACTAGTAGCATTGATACAAAGAATGATTTAAATGTACAGACTACCACCGCAAAGATTGCCAGCATGGTTAAAATCGTGATGAAATTCATTTCGTCATTGAAAGTCTGTGACATCTCGTAGGCCATTGCGGAATCGCCGACTAAATAATAATCTAGCTTATTGCGCGGACCTAGCGCGTTCTTCAAGTCGCTAATTAATGCAAAAGTCTTTTCGCCCTCCGCTGGCAAATTTGATTCGATTAATGCGCGGTAATGCTGTGGCCCCACCAGCAAATCTTTCGCATCGTTAATTGTCTTGCGGCCGTCGGTGATTTTCTCGCGCATCTCATCGTCAATTCTTTCCGCAAAACGACTGTCTGGCAAAATTTTATCCGAGACAAAGTTAATAAACTTTTCGACTGTCAAAGTCCAGTTTTCATCGTAGTCATACAATGAACCGTGATATAAATAAGCGAGGAACAATTGATTCTTGTCCAGGTTGCCAGCTAGTGGCAAAATTGCACGGTATAAGGCCTCGTAATTGTAGGTATTTCCATTTGCTGCCGCACGCATCAAAGTCGCAATTGTATGTAACTGTGTTTGCTCGTTTTTGCTGAGTCTGTTGGCGTAGTTTGGATTTGGCAAAACTTTTTCGTCAATAAAGTTAATCAAAGTTTTGAGTGATAATTTCAAATTCTTATTTTCGTAGCGATAATTATATAGTGCATAGACCAGTTTAACTTTCTCTTGGTCTAAATTGAAAGCCTGCGCTAGGCTACTGGCCGAATACTTCGTGCTCTGGTTGTTCATAATGTATTGCGCTAGACCTAGCTGCTTAATCGTATCGCTCGTTAGAGCACCTTTTAGCTTGTCATCATTCTGATGTTTGAGCAAGAAGTTCACTAATTCGCGCGGGGAGATTCTTGCGGCATTGGCTGTCGTTTCGGCTTGGTAAAGTTTGTAGATATTCTTGAGTTTTGCAAGTTTATCGTTTAGATTAATCTTTTGACGAACTACATTGATTTCGCCGCTAATCTTTTGCGCAGCTTCTAGAATTGTAGCTTTATCTTCTTCGCTTAAATCCGCAAAGATTTCTGGATAGCTTGCCTCCAAGTTATTTAGCCAATTGCTTGTCGCAACCAAAGCACCGTCAACTTTCGTCGCCGCATTCGCAATATCCGTATAAGTGTATTTTTTCGTCAAAGCTTTTTCTACCTCGTCGACTTTCGCGACCAACTCTGCGCGTAGAGCGGTAATTTGTGGCGCCAAAGCTTCTTGTGTTTCGGCTGGCAATTCCGCTACGGCCTGATCAAACATTTCAGGTGCGTTCTTTAATTCAGAAATCTTCGTTTTTGCGGCCGCGAACTGAGTCTTTAATTGGGCGACTTCGTCTGTCGACAGGCCCATTTCATCAATCACGCTCTGGTTCGATAATGCAAAATTCACTAGTTCTTCAATCGACACGGAAGCCGTCGGCGTATCGTTAGTAGTGTAGCCGTAATAAACTAATAATTGCTCCAAAGTTTTCTGGTTGATGCCAAAAATCTTCGAAAGTTCCGCCGCGCTTCTTGGCGTATCGGTCACGGCCTTGTTGCTAAAAATCTTCAGCTTTGCAAGGTCGGCACGTTGCGCTGGCGTAACCATATCTGCATACTTGGAATCCGTCAAAATATCATTCGTGACAAACTGTGCAAATTGATACAAGGTCAGTTTGGTTGGAACATTCTGCTCGGACAAATACAGAACATACACATCGTCCAACTTTTTACTATCGACGCCCAAAACGTTCGCAATGTCTTGCTTAGTGCGCAAGCGATTAACTTTGTTCTGGTTAGTGAAGTTTGAGAAACGATCAACTTTCGAGACCATCTCGCCAGAAACAGTATCCGCAAATTCTTTATTTGGAAAAACGTCTTTCTGCAAAAAGTTCACCAAATCATCAAGCGAAATCTCGTGCGCATCGACATCTTTGTAATAGTGATAATAAATCGCCTTAATTAAATAATCTTGAGTCTCGACTTTTTCCGAGCTTAGACTATTTATTTTTGCGACTAATTCGTCGTATTTCTCGGGCTCATTGATCGTGTTACCGTAACAAAGTACGCGGGTTGTGTCTTCGCGCTTATCAAAATCTTTGCAGGCTTTCGTTACGTCGTCGTCCATTTTCGCATCGTAGACCAAAGCCATTTGGTTGGTCTCACTAAATACATCTTTGATGCGATTATTCTGCTCGGCTGTAAAATTAATGACGGTACTACCTTTGAGGATAATACTACCAATAAATATGACCAAGAATAATGGCATTGCAATTTTATGCAAATCATAGCTACGCTTGCCGAACCAATCCATCTTAAAAGTCAGAGTTTTCTTTTTGGTTTTTTCGATTACCTTGTCAAACATTAGCAGCAATGCCGGGAGGGAAGTAAAAATTGATACCAAGCTCAAAACAACGCCCTTGCTCAGAACGAGTCCCATATCGCGCCCAATTGTGAAGCTCATCGCAACCAATACGATTAAACCAACTACTGTCGTGACGGAGCTTGACGAAATTGCGCCAAATGAATAACGCATAGCGCGACGCATAGCAGTTTTCTTATCTGGATGGTCTGGTTTGGCTTTCTCTTGGCGATAACGCGTCGATAACATAATGGCATAGTCCATCGAAAGAGCCATCTGTAGAATTGCTGAAATTGCATCCGTAATATGCGAGACGCTGGGGAAGATGATGTTCGTCCCTTTGTTTGCGACTACCGCTAGTAATATCGTAAATAGAAATAGCCAAGGCTCTATCCAAGACTTGCTCATCAGAAGCAGGATTACCATGGCGCATGCAACTGCCAAAATGGTTACATGTATCTTTATCACTTCGCCATTGTAATTAAAAACCTGGCCAGCTTCTTCGATCTCGAAGCGATCTTTGTAATTATTGTGGACCGTATTATAGACACGGTTCGCAGTATCGGAATCTGCCGGCGCATTGATGTTGATTTTGTAGCGAGTATATTGATTACGATTGTAGGTATCGCTACTATCGTAATCTACCGAACCTACACCCTCAATTGATTCGATATCTTCTTTAATTTTTGTCTTTTCGTCTTCTGGTACATCGGTCAGCATCATCTCATAAGAGCTGGTCGAATCATAATTAAACTCATCGTTCATTATTTCCAAACCAAGTGATGTTTCAGAGTTGGCCGGCATGTAAGAATAGATATCTTTATTAATTTTTACATGCGTAGACAAGACTGCGCAAATTGCTACGAGCACCAAAAATACACCAAAGATAATATAGCAATGATTAACAATGAAATCTGTTATTTTGCGCATATTTGTTAATTATATATACCTAGGAATAATCAAAGAAGAACACAGTTATTGCACTGTGTCTAAAATTGAACACTATATTGACATTTTGTACGAAGCATGGTATAATCAAAGAATGATTAAGACTTCTTATCATAGGGCAACCGAGAAAACTCGTCGCAAAATCCGCAAAGCCTTTGCGGACTTGTTAGCAGAGCGCGGCTCGGTCAAAAACATTACTGTCACCGATTTATCCGAGCGAGCCGAGATTACGCGCGGCACCTTTTATAATTACTACAATAATATTTATGAAGTCGGTGCCGAGCTACAGGCAGAGATTGAAAAAGAACTTTTTGCCGAGCGTCGCGAATTTAATTCTACCGACGATATAGAACAGTATGTAGATCAGATTTTTACTTTCCTCAAGCAACAGGAAAGCGTCTATCGTCAATTATTGGCTAGCGATGCGCCGATGGCCTTCATGGGGCAGCTCGAAAGTGGCATGACGCAGCGCGTGCTCTCAATTTTGCGTGAAAAGGGAATCGACGATAAGAGTGTAGAATTTGAACTTCTAATCCTCGCGAGCGGCACTTTCGCTATTGTGCGCAAATATTACCGCAATGAGGTCTCCGTCACGCTCGATGATATTCGCGCTTATCTCAGCAATAAGCTACGAGTATTATTCGAGCAATACGTCAAATAACTTACTTATTCGTTTTCGGGCTCTTCGCAAAGCTTCTGGAATTCAGCGATTTTTTCTTCACTAGGTTCCGCGTATTCTAAATCGTCCAAAGATTTGCCGTAACGATTTTCAGCATCGGCATTGAAATACATAAAAGTCGTGAGCGCTAGTACGTCGGTCGCATTCATCGATGCTTTTTCTTCGGCCATATTCTTGTGTGGCGCTTCTGGCTCATATAGATAGACATTTCTTGCACCATCGTCATAAACCAAAGCTTTTGCGGCTCCCATGCCGTCGTTATAAAAACACATAAAAGCGCTCGCGTGCTTATTCATTGTCCAGTCAAAAATAGTACCATTTTGATCGTTCATATAATATACCTTGCCGCGTTCTTCCAAATCTTCTGGTTTTACGTTAGGCAAGTGCTTTGCGATTGCATCTTTAATAATTGCGATGATATGTTCTTTTGGATTCATGTTTTTATTATAATAAATATATGGACTGCTACCTGGCAACCAACTTTTGAGGGCAACGGCGCCAAGTCGCCTTGGTATTTCTACTATAATGCACTCATTCGCGAATTTATCGCAAATCTAAATGCTGAGCGCAAAATGCATATCTTTAATGTCTCCCTTATCAACGCAATAATGATTGCTGTTATTGTGTTTAGTTACTTTTTCGATATTATGTAAAAATCTGATATTGCTGACGTAATTATTGAATACGTCAAAAAGCTGACTAGCTAATTCCTTCCTATTTCGCTCATACTTTAATATATAATGAAGATAGAGAATTATGAAAAGTTATGATTC
>DEGE01000010.1:0-194 GCA_002351365.1 Candidatus Saccharibacteria bacterium UBA2834 | reverse complement strand
TGCAAGGCGCCATGGAAGAGGCTGGTATCGACGAGAGCTCCGGCGGTAATCCAATCCTCGAATTAGATCAGGGGGGCACTTCCGGTGATTTGGCTGCAGCGATTGGTGATCTTCATAGCGAGGGGGTGACTCTTCCCGACGGCAGAGAGGTGGCCGAGCTAGCCGTTGAGGCAATTGAGCGCGCGAAGTGGGAC
>DEGE01000031.1 GCA_002351365.1 Candidatus Saccharibacteria bacterium UBA2834 | reverse complement strand
CTTAATGCATTTATGGCCGTCGAACGAATTGGCATGCCCGAGAGCGGACTGATCTTAGCACACGTCGTCACTGCCTTAACGAAATCCAAAAAGTCTCGCCAAACTACTGACGCTTGGTATGCTGCACAAGATTTAGCTAACAAAACCATGAATTTGCCGGTACCAATTTGGCTACGCAATGCACCAACGAAGCTAATGAAAGACCTCGGCTTCGGTAAGGGCCAAAAATGGGAGGCGGGTTTCAAACTCGATAAAAACTATCTTCCGGACGAAATTAAAGATACGAAAATTCTCAAATAAGATGATGTTTTTTGGTACTGGCGCCTCATGCCAGATGAACTTCACCATTCCAATACCTTTTGGCGCGACTTCGCGCCAGACGTTATAGTGATTTGCGTTTTCGCAATATGAAATTCCTTAGCGATTAGCTCGATTAAGGCTTTATTTGCCTCACCATCATGAGCGCGCGCATGCAAAAAGGCGACATAGCTGCCGTCTTCTTGCTGTTCAAGGCGCGTGACGCCTTTAGAGCCAGGCTTCACACGCACACTAATCTTCATTATTTGTTCCCAAATACCACATTATTGGCGTGGAGCCACCCCTCAACCGAACCGCCATCTAGATACTCGCCCTTAATTGGCAAGACGCGGATTTTAGCTTTGGCTTTAATATGTTCAATAATTGGATCGGTAATTAGATACTCCTGATCTTTTGGTCCGAAGTTGTTCTCTTTGCAATACTTTACGATGCGTTGCAAAAGTTCAGCCGACATGATGTATTTACTAATATTAATTAGATTGCTCGGAGCCTCTTCTTTCTTCGGCTTCTCGTAAATGCCAGTCAACAAACCATCGTCAACTTTTAATACGCCGTAGCGCTCTACTTCTTCAATCGGAATCTCAACAGCCAGCATGGCGGAATCTGTTTCATCTTCCATAATCTCCATCAAGCGAGCTAAATCGGATGAGCCATCAGCGTTGTAGATAAAATCGTCGCCCATCAAAATCGCGGTCGGTTCGTTAATGCCAAATTCTTCGACAACCTGCGCAACTGGCTCAGCGCTACCGTAGCGCTCATCGACGTTTTTCTGACAATAGAAGTGAATTGTCATGCCGTCGCGTTGGGTTTTAGCAAGTTGAACCTTGTCTTCTTTGCCACGGGCGACCAGATAATTTTCGAGTTTAGCGTTTTCAGTGTAATAATCTTTGATTTGCGAAAAAGGCTTTTCGTCGATAACGATATATACTTCCTCGATTCCGGCTTTAGCGCAATCTTCCACCACATAATCCACGAGTGGACGGTTACCAATTGGCAACATGGCTTTTTCGATTGTCTTAGTAATAGGCAGACGGCGCGTTCCCCAACCGGCCACTGGAATAATAGCTTTCTTGATCTGCATCTAAAAAGTCTCCGTAGTTTTCTATTAGTTTAAAGCTTTTCGCCCCATTGTGCAACAGATGAGCTTTTACTTTTCCTCGATAATACTTGGCAGCCAATCTTCGTAAGCTTCTTGGCCGAGTAGCATTGTAATGGTCGAAGCGAGATTTGCTAGACCAAAGTCTCCCTTTGCTAGCTGATATTTGTCAGCATTCGGGGTTTCGTCCACAAAAATGCATGGCACACGATTATTAGTATGGGAAGTTTTTGGTGTACCAGCCGCATCGGCTAACTCTTCCGCATTGCCATGATCGGCCGTAATTATCGTGATGCCGCCCATACGGTCAGTGGCTTCAATGATACGATGCAATGAGATATCGATTGCCTCCATTGCGACGACTGTTGGCTCCATCTCAGCAAAATGCCCCACCATATCGCCGCCCGGATAATTGACGCGCAAGAATTGATATTTGCCGCTTTCAATAGCCTCAACTAGCTTGTCGGTAATTTCGGCGCATTTCATCCATGGGCGTGTATTGAATGGTTCGGTATATGACGGAATCTCCTCTTCAACTTCTCCGGCCGGCACGTCATAGCTGTTGCCATTGAAATAATAGGTTATATGGCCAAATTTAACCGTCTCGGAAATCGCATATTGCTTAATACCGCAATCAGCAAGGTGCTTCGTTAAAGTGTGCTTGAAGACCGGCGTTGGCACGAGCGTATGCTCGGGGATATGCTTATCTTCGTCATATTCGTTCATGCCGGCAAAATAAACATCTGGACGATAGCCGCGATCGAAATATGGGAAGTCATTATAAGTAAAGGCTTTAGCCATTTCAATGGCGCGATCGGCGCGAAAATCTATATAAATACAAGCGTCGCCGTCATGCATCTTGCCGATTGGCTCACCGTCGTCTGCAATCACGAACGCTGGCATGTATTGGTCTTGCAAGCCAGCCTTTTCGGCGCGATAGGTTAAAATTGCCTCGGTTGCAGTCTTGAATTGTCGGCCTTCACCGTGCACATGTGTTTCCCAGCCCGCTTTGACCATTGGCCAATCGTTTTCGTAGCGGTCAGCCGTAATTACCATGCGACCACCGCCAGACGCAATCCGATAGTCGGGATCGCCTAAACCGTGTACAAAATCCTCTAGGCGCTGAATGTATTTTGGCTCGCTTTGCGGTGGCACATCGCGACCATCAATCAACGTATGAATACGCGCATGCTCAATGCCTTCGCGCTGCGCCTGAGCTAGCATACGTTCGAGGTGAGCAATATTCGAATGCACATTGCCGTCGCTAAAAATCCCCATAAAATGCAAAGTGCCGTGATTGGCGGTCAGGCGTGCAACAATATCTTTCCAGACCTGACTCTCGAAAATCTTACCAGAATTGACAGCCTCTTCTACGGCCGCACTGCGTTGCAAAACAATTTCGCCTGCCCCCATAGCATTATGGCCAACTTCACTATTACCCATGTCGTCCTTCGGCACACCAACATATTCGCCTGCGGCACCAAGCTTAGCACATGGATATTCACGCATCACGCGCTCAAGCGTCTCGAGATGCGCCTGTTTAACGGCGTTATATTTTTCGTCATCAGAAAGGCCAACTCCGTCCATTACGACAAGAACTACGGGGCCATGAAAATTAATCTTGCTCATGCTTTTATTTTAGCATGAAGCTCTATAGAATGGTGCCACCCCATTCGACTAGCGTAAACCCTTCGCGAATTGGGGTTGCAGGTAAGTTTTGCTGCTTGACTTTAATTGGTGCATCGAGCGCTTTCCACTCCATATTGATGCGGATAATAGTGTCTGGGGCTGGAGCGACGTCGAGTGGCATATTTGCGGCCACCTCATCGGTCGTTTCAAAGTAGACGTAGTTATATGGGCTATCCTGCATCTTTGGCAGCCAATAGACAATGAACTCCTCCGCCTCGCGATCCGTTAAGCCAAGCTGTGCGAGTTTTTCTTCTAGGAATGCCACCGTGTCTTTCCCCTCGAAGACAAAGCCCTCATCGTGCATACCGCTCACGGTGTTTTCCGCCTCGTAATAGAGCGAATACAACCCGCGACCAGTGTCGAGGTCTGTCAGGTTGCCATTCGGCTGCGCTTTGACATGCCAGCCATCGATATAAGTTGGATAGCTGACTAATAGTTTTTCTGTGGCGCCCAACTTAACCGAGATATTAGTTTCCCGTTCTGGGTATAGATAAATTACTGGCTTATAAGCCACATCTGGGTCACAATAATCATCATTTTTGAAATTGTAACCAGTTACGACTGTCTTGACGCTCCCCTTGCTTACTGGGATTAAGTAATAGTGGAATTCTGATGGGCACGGGCCACAAGAGCTCTCGCCCTCAATCACAACGTTCGCCAGGCCAGCCGCGTTGATTTTTGTGACGCCAACGTTAGTAATACTGCCACCGCAATAATCCATTTCGGCGTTGACTAAGATGTAATCATAAGTCTCAAAATCAGCCTCAAGCATTTCTTTTGTGAATATAGTGCGCAAGTAGGCCTCTTCCTTGTCGTATTGTTCCGCCATCTCTTCGTCGTAGAGGTATTCTTCGGCGTCTTCGAGCTTTGAAATAATGACCGGATCTCCGTTTAGGTAGGACTTTCTACCGCCAAACTGAATACCAATTCGATGTCCTTTATATAGATAGCTTGCCGGTACGTATGGCGTTGAATGACGAACGGCATTCCGGTCATAATCTAACCCCTCGACGCGTTGAACCTGGTCAAAATCACCCTTCTTTTTACTCTCAATAATCAGATAATATTCTTGCATCTCGCAGACATCTGTTCGATAAGAAAACGCACTCTCATCGTGAGCGATTGTTGCCGTACCGTCCTTGATATTCTTAATATAGTATTTTCCCGACCTCACTGAATACGATGAGCATGAGTCGTGGGTAAACGCCACCACAAGATAGTCGTGATTTTCGATATTGTCACGAACAGAGTACATATTATCTACTGTGGTGTCATAGTATACGCTATCTATTTCTCCCGTACTGCTAGGCGTCAAAATTTTGTCAATATCACTTTTAGTTCTTAGAATATGAAAGTTCGTATCACTGAATGTGTCGGAGGTTTTTTCCGAGTAATGGCTCACATACCAAACGTAATTCGTAGCGAAGCCATAATAGATGTAGTAGCCTGCAATTGCCGCTACCGCAATGATTGCGACAACGATTAAAATAAGTGCTAAATTGTTGCGAGATTTGCGCGTCGTGGTTTGATTAGCGGGCACCTGCGTGGCGGCCTCCGTCATACTTTTTTCTCCTTTTTCTATTAAAAATTATATCATTGTTATGCTTATTTTTTCAGCCCTCACGGTTCGTATCTGTTGTGAATTGACTTTTTGCCATTTTTGTGATATAATGGATATATGCGCGTGATGTATCGTAAAGATTTGGAGAAGGCAAAAGAAACCCTCGACAAGGGCGGCATTTTGGGTGTCCCAACCGAGACGGTTTATGGTCTTGCCGTCAAATCAGACAATACAAACGCGATTCGTAAACTCCTAACCTTAAAAGAACGCCCAGTTGGAAGCGGCAAAGTTCTAACCATGATGGTGGCGGATGTGAACGAAATTCCAAAATACGCCCTCATCAATTACAGCCAGTTAGCCATGGCGCGCCATTATTTCCCAGGCGAACTAACCATTCTCTTCCCAAAGCGCCGTTCGTTTAAACATCCATATTTTGATAGTTTCGAAAAAATTGGCTTCCGCATCCCGGATCATGATTATATGCTTGAGCTCCTACGCGAAACTGGGCCACTTCTTGTCACCAGCGCTAATCCGCGCGGTGAAGCACCATGCCGCGACTACAAAGAGCTACGCAAACGCATGCCAAGCGTCGATGCGGTTATCCAGGGTAAATCTGGTGGTAATCTTCCCTCTACTATTATTGACTGGACGGACGAAAAGCCGCGGGTTGTACGCCAAGGTGGCCTTCTGATTGTACGCTACTAATAATGCGCTAAAATGAAGCAAATGTCCTCTATCGCCTTGTCGACATTCATAAAACCATTACCGACAGGATAATAAACCGGCCAAAAATTCAGGCCGGCTTTTTGATAGTTACTCTTCCGGCGTTGCGAAACCGAAATTTTTTGCTGAAGCACAATTGAGCTTACCTGATTGCNNTTGCCAAACAGAATTACTTGCTCTGGTCGTACGCACGCCAGTTCACCCATTAAATATTCTCTATATTGCTCAAACACCCTATCCGGTAGCGGTCTCGCATCCTTCTGGGTGCACTTAGCAAGATTTGTAATAAAAACGCCGTGCGCGGCAACGTCGTCATAAACTTGCGTGGCAAATTCTGGCGACCAGTCTGCTCCTTTACGAGTGTGAATCGCCGCCAGGGTCTCCTTAGCNNGCCAGAGTCTCCTTAGATATTGCGTCGATACTGCATAGGAATGACCAGACATTCTTCGTGCCAACCCAAGGCGCACGAAGGCCTTGCCAATCTGGATGCGTAGCAATGTTGCGCGCAGTAGGGTTCATGAAGACCAGAGCTAGCTTCGGCCGTTCAGTGCAACCACCAAAATGAATCGAGCAAAAGTTCGGATCGCCATATTGAGTCTGCATGTCATCATAAATTGCTTCGTATTTACGCAGCGTACCCTGATTCATATAGTTATTAAAACACAAGAAAACCGGATGACTCCGGTTTTCTTGGCTGTTACGCGCCCACCCTGGGGCACATTGGTTTGTTTTAATCCGCTGTTTATTTTTGTTTTCAGTCTCCACACTTTCCACATTTTCAGTGGAACCCCGTGAAGCGTACCAGCTGATTAAATTTAACCAAATTTAAGCTTAAGCGTCAAGACGAATATCGTTGTATTTTTTACTCAACGCAGTCAGTTTCAGCGTCTTCGCAGTCGACTCCTTCGTCAGCCACTGACGGTCGCACGAAGCCGTTAGGAGTGAAGCTAGTATCAAGAAGTGCCTTGCGATACATATCCGACACGGACTCATCTTCAAGATTGCGTGATGCAATGATGAAATATTTAAGCGTCAATGGGTAGCTAGCATCGGCAATCGTTTCGTCAGATGCTGTAATGTTATCAATTTTAATAATCTTCACTTTATCAGTCATTTCTTCCGTTAAGTCAGAGCGGCGTACGAAAGCGATGCTATTTTTATCTTCATTAACCTTTGAAACAAAGAACGAGATACTCTCTTCTGTGCCTTTTTCTAGAACGGCTGAAGACGGTTGCTGGCCGGTAGTACTGAATAAATCGCGCTCGAAGTAGCCGTCGACCATAAAGCTCAAATTGATCGGAGCTGGCTCAGTCGGGATAACTTCCTCGCCCTCTTCGCCGTCAGTCGTAGATTCGCCCGTTAGATCAGTCCAATAAACTGCTTTACCTGACACGATGTCTGCGATTTGCGCGCTCGTCAGCTCGTCGACTGTGGCATCTTGATTAACAATCGCCACGATAGCATCATTCAGAAACGGCGTCTTATTAACTGAAACGTAGGTTGGATCTTCGCCCGGATCGACAATGTTTGCCTCGTAATCTGCTGTTAATAGCAAGTCATATTCCTTCTTCGTTAATAATTCAGTCGAAAAAACATTATTTTCTGGCGTGGTCGCCGTAATGGCTTCAAAGTTCGAAATATTGCTAGATACTTCATCGAAAGCACTCTTTAAACGCGCGTCAACACCGACCTTAACCTCATCGGTATAAGTAATAACTGGGGCTGGAATATCTTTTTGGGGCTTTTTCTGGTTGGTATAGAACATGACGCCGGCGACGCCAGCAATCACAAGCACCGCGATTACGATAAAGGCAATTACGAGTGGGCGACGCTTCTTTCGCTCCATACTCTTACCGTCATCTATCAGCGTTTCATTAACAATCGGCTTAAGCTCGTCAAGCTTTTCGATCTCTTCTTCATGCTTCTTTTCGGCGATTTCTTCCTCGGTGGGACCGGTAGTTGGCGCGGCGATATTCGGACTATTTCGAATATTACGCTCTTCTAGAGATAGCATCGATTCGTCTTTTTCGGCTGCGACTTCAATATCGCCACCATCTAGTTCTCCGCTTTGCTCTGCCTCAGACTCGAGTGGGGCCGCATCGCCAACCTGAATACCTTGGTCCTGTTCGGACTCTGGAGTTTCAGTCGTCTTGTCGGCTGGTTGATCATTTGGTTCCATTTACTAGCCCTTTCTCTGTTACTTGGTCATAAAAATATATCTTATTACAAGTATAACACAAAAGGCTAATGGTTTTTTATTCTTCTACCTCATCAAAATCATCATCTTGCTCATCTAGCATGATGATTGTATTGCGCTTGCCCTTCTGATAGCGTTCATGATGTGGGCGACGTTTTTGCTCCGTCTGCGTTAGAGTAATGACCGGCAAGGCCTCCTCTTCTTCTGCGACAACCGGCTCATCAACTTTAGACTCATCAATAATTTTCTTTAGCTCGCGTAAGACTTCTGTCAAACCTTGGTGCGCCGCGCTGGAAATATGCATAATTTGCGCATTCGGATTTTCTGCCAAGATGGCGTCGCTTTGCATCTTTAAGATTTCCGCATCAACCCCTTCAGTTTTAGTAAGAACAACTAACTCGGGGCGAGAAGCCAATTCTGCAGAATAATTAGCCAGCTCTTTACGAATATCGGCGTAAGCCTTACCGGCATCATCATTGTAGACATCTACCAAATGTAGCAAGACTTTGGTACGCTCAACGTGGCGCAAGAATTGATCGCCTAGACCTTTACCTTCTGAAGCGCCTTCGATTAGGCCAGGAATATCCGCAATCAGCATGCTAGAATCATCGACTTTTGCGACGCCAAGATTTGGCGTAATAGTAGTAAATGGATAATCGGCAATTTCTGGACGCGCGTTACTTACAACCGATAAGAAGGTCGATTTACCAGCATTTGGAAAACCGACTAAGCCAACATCGGCAATTAGTTTCAATTCAAGTTCGGCCTCAAATTCTTCACCTGGGTTACCCAATTCGGCAATTTTTGGCACTTGACGCGTCGATGAACGAAAATGCCAGTTACCATAGCCGCCGTCACCACCATGCGCCACAATGGCGCGTTCTTCGTCATGAGTTAAATCTGCCACAATCTCGTCGCCGCGCTTAACGACGGTACCGACTGGCACTTCGACGATTAAATCTTTGCCGGATTTACCTGAACTTTTCTGGCCCGAGCCCGCTTTGCCATCCTCGGCAATTAGCTTGGGCTGAAAGCGAAAGTCGATCAGCGTATCGCAATCTTTACTGGCCACAAAAACTACATCGCCACCTTTGCCACCATCACCACCATCTGGGCCACCCTTTGGGATGTATATTTCGTGGCGGAATGATACGGCGCCGTTTCCACCCTTACCGGCCTTAATATAAACTTTAGCTGTATCGACAAACATATCTTATATCATAACATAATTATGTGAAAATATCAAAAAGCCACCCGTTTCCGAGTGGCAATTTTTTATTTGTGTTGATAGATGTAATTATACTGCAATGCGTCAGACCAGTTGATTGTCGACTGATAGACGTGATTGAATTTGCCGTTTGGTCCAGCAAAGTTCATCTCTTGAATTGTAATGTATTGCCCCTCAGCCACACCGACCACAACACCAACGTGACCATAATAACCAGATGTCGACTGAATTACCGCACCATAGGCTGGCGTACGACCCGTATAGTAGCTGCCACCGAGTGTCGAGATCCAGTTACGGGCGTTGCCGATAGCGCCAGTTGGCAACCAATATTCGGCCGGCATATTATTACGGCGCCAGTACCAGGCGAACCAAGTACAGTTACCGAAGGCACCAGGGTTATTTTGCCACTTCGTTGCGTAGTATTGGTTGCTCCAGTAACTATAGCTACCAATTTCAATCATGTTATGGCGAGCACCAGAGTCATAAACATAGGAATAAGTGCGACCATAATTTGGCGTAGGCTTTGGTGTTGGCGCTACGTATTCTGGACGCTCTTTTTCTGGAACAATCGCATTTGGTAGAATCAAAATCTGGTCGGCAGCGATTTCCTTGTCTTCGAGGTTGTTATAGGCTACAATCTGTTCCTCATTGGAGCCGTATTTTTCCGCCAAGGCAGCAGCAGTGTCGCCCGACTTTGCCTTATAGGCAATACCGTTCAGAACTGGCACATAAATCGTAGCCCCTACCGTGAGGTCTTCTTTCTTCATGCCGTTGCTCCAGCGAACCTGGTCCTTGGTAGCTTTAGAGCCATAGGCGGCAATAATGGAATCTAGCGACTCACCTTCAGCCACGACGTGGGTCTTTATCTTATCCAAATCAAGATTGGACGTGTCAATAATAGTCGGTTTTTCAACTACGGCCGTTTCAGATGAGCTAACCGTACCCGTAGTTTCATAAATCGAGTTAATTGTAACGTAGTTTTCGTTGATTGACGAAGTGGACGGAAGATCTATCGTACTAGCGATGTTCGCCACTGTATACGATTCAGATACCTGATCTGACGTAACAGTAAAGTTAACGTCATCAAAATTAGCAGCGATTGGCTTCGCGTTAGTTTCGTTTTGCGTTTTTGAACCAAAGAACATTAAGGCAACGGCTAAAATAAATACGCCGGCATATGGAAGAACTTTGGTAAATAGAATTTGAAATCTCTTCATAGGTAAAACTGCATCGCCCCACTGCGATGTGGCTTTCCCGGAAGGCGCCGAAAACGGCTATGCTTTCCTAAAAACCATATTAATTATACCATATTTCGACTTTTTACAAAATTCCGCAGAGTTTTGGGCAGTACTGCTTATTAGAGTTGTGCTCCGCTTCAGTGCGCGCATAATACATTTTGCCATCATCGCCAGTCAGAAAATACCAGTAGCCTATATAATCTTTATCTGGATTTGCGACGGCATTGAGCGCCTTAATGCCTGGATTATTGACCGGGTTTGGCGGTAGCCCAGTACATTTGCGCGAATTCCATGGACATGGCGTAGTATTCAGATACGACATATCGGTTTTGCTGCGATTTGGATTTTGCTGATCGGCATAATAGCCAATAACTATATCCGAGCCAAGCGGCGTATTACTATTGAGGCGATTATAGAAAATTTGAGCTACTTTCGGCATATCGTCAGACAATGAGCCGGCTTCGCCCTGCACGATGGAGGCCAGCGTAATCGCCTGATATAAGTTGAGGCCGTTAGCTTGAAATTTCGCAATTAGACCGTTATCTTGAATATCTTTATACATTTTGTCGAAAGTAGCGGTCAGAATATCACTGACAGATGCGCCGACATAGAATTCATAAGTGTCGCCATATATATAGCCCTCGAGTGAGTTTTCGGCTGGCTTGCCGGCCAATAGAGGATGGTCATATTTCTTAGTGAGGGCGGCCGTAATTTCGTCTTCCTGATAGCCCGCATTCTGGAGTCGTTCTCGAGCCGCCGCCAATGTGCCACCCGGTAAAAATGTGATACGGAAAGTTTGACGTTTTGCGCCTTCGTGTAGTTTCTCAACGATTTCCGCCACCGTCATATTACTACTAAATTTGTACGAGCCAGATTTAAGATTTTTGTCTTGCGCCTCAAGCCGCATATACAAGCGAAAGGCTAGTGCGCTCCTGATAAGTCCCTTGTCTTCAAGGTTTTGCGCAATATTAGTCGTGGCTGCGCCCTCAGCAACAGCAAAGTCCACCAAGGTCGAGTCATCTGGGTTGGCGGCGCGTAAATTAGCCCTATACCAAGTCACGCCCGCGCAGGCGGCCGCAATAATAGCAACCAAAATAACCAATATAATAATTGCAATAATCTTACCGGCGGACTTTCGTTTCTTGATTGGTTTCATATATTACTCCTCTGTTATTTTTTGTTCAATTTCGGACAAATCTGGACGTTCAAGAAAATCCTGCAAAATAAGAGTGGCCGCCTCGGAATCAACTTTTCCATCGGCGCGATCCTGCCGACTAACACTCTTCAGGTGCTCTTCGGCTACAACTGAGGTATATGATTCATCCTGAAAGATTACTTCTGGTATTGATAAATTGGTCTCCGCAAAAGCCATCTTTAGCTCGTCGATAAAAGCGCGTACGGCAGCAGTCTGGCGGGTCTCTTCGCCGCTATTGTTGCGCGGTAAGCCAGACACAATTAATTTGGCCTTCTCGAGCCGAAACTGCCGAACAATTTCCGCTTTTTCATTTCCGTCGACCGGTATCATGCCGCGCGGAACAGCAATGCGGACTCCCGTGTCCGCAAATGCTACGCCAATCCGCTTTGTGCCAACATCAAGAGCTAAAACTCGCATTATTCGTCGGCTGAAGTTAGTTCGATTGATATTTTATTTGGATCTTCTGGCACGCTTACTACCCAGAAGTAGGAAGACTTAACTTTGACTTCTTTGACACCCTTAATAGACTTAATCATGGTTTGAACTTCACCGAGTCTTTTACCCTTGACTTTATTCAAGACGTCTTCTTCGGTGATTTTTGGACCCGTTCGATAAGTGGATTTGAGCTTGCCGGAGTAGGTACCATTGCCGGTGTCTTTAAATGTATCGACAAAGGCCTTATCTATGCCAGTATCATGCACCATCTGCGTATCATCACCACCAAGTTCAGCCTCGGCTAATTTCTTGAGGTAGCGATCAACATCCTCGCGCTTGACGGCGAAAATTGTGAATTTTACTTCTTTGACGATTTTCGGCGTTACACCATCGCCAACTTCCTCATTGACGGCCGGCGAAGTAGTTACCTTGCCATTATCCGACGAGAAGCTGCTAGAAATTAACAGATAATCTTCGCCAAATTCGTCAGTCAGCTCATCG
>DEGE01000012.1:2160-3121 GCA_002351365.1 Candidatus Saccharibacteria bacterium UBA2834 | reverse complement strand
ATCTTCATCGTAATTGGTGGCGTAAACTATACCACTTCACAAGGAGATCCGAATAAAACCAAGAAAGCTAAGACGACCATTCTTTATGCCGTAATTGGTCTAATTGTCTCGTTGTTAGCATTTGGCATTACCAGCTTTGTATTGAACGCACTTGAAGGTAAAACCGAAGGCGGCGGTGGCGGCGGTGGTGGCGGCGTCGTTGCTGATGCTGAAGTTGAAGCTATTACAGTTACTGCGCCAAACACCGAGATTAAAGAAGGTGAATCTATGCAGCTGAAGGTAGAATTTACGCCAGCCAATGTTGCCAATACTGCCTTAACTTACACTTCTTCTAACCCATCCGTTGCCACAGTTGGCCTAACCGGCAATGTTACCGCCAAATCTCCCGGCACCACTACCATCACCGTCAANNCAAAACCGCAACGATAGAGTTAACAATCATCGAGATCATCAAGCCAGAAAGCGTTACGGTTTCTCCAGACACAATTGAACTTGAAGTCGGCCAGTCAAAGACCGTCGAAGCAACCATCGCACCAGAAGACGCCGAGAATAAAACCATCACCTGGTCCAGCTCAAACAAAAAAATCGCATCCGTAAACAAAAAAGGTAAGGTCACCGCCNNCCGGTACCGCCACTATTACGGCAAAAACCTTCAATGGCAAAACTGCTACCGCAAAAGTTACAGTAACCAAAAAACCAGAGCCAGAACCGACTACGCCAACTTCACCAACAAGCCCTCCAGGAGGCCAGCCTGGTAGCGACCCAGTACCAAGCACAAACGGCCTTAATACTTATGCCGGTATGGATTATTGGCTAACAGTTCCAAGTAACGCCACCAATAACATGCCAATCATCGTCTTCCTGCATGGATCTGGCGAAAGAGGCAAGACTGATACAGTCGGCAACGTTTTGCCACAATCCACTAGTATGCGCGCACGTAACGATTTCATATCCGTCATCC
>DEGE01000012.1:0-2085 GCA_002351365.1 Candidatus Saccharibacteria bacterium UBA2834 | reverse complement strand
TAAAGCCAATAAAAGTCGCATTTATATCTTCGGATTTAGTATGGGTGGACACGGTACCTTCCGTATGGTAAATAACTACACGACATATTTCCGAGCCGCCGTTCCTATGAGTGGCTGTCCATATGGAGATACTGCAGATAACCTCAGCAAAGTCCCAATGCGCTTTATTGTTGGCACCGCTAGCGATGAAATGGCAAACTATTACGGATGCATGTCCGACATGCGCGATCAAATCCGCGCAAGAGGTGGTTCTGTAGACTGGGTTACCATGAATAATGCTTCGCATGCCGAAGTGCAATGGAACACTAATTATAACGAAATCTTCAACTGGCTCCTGAGCCATTAATCTCCAAACGAAATTAGAGCTGACGCTTTTCGAAGAAAAAAAAACAGACCAACGGTCTGTTACATGAACGAAGTTCATGGCGGAAGCGAGAGGATTCGAACCTCCGAGACATTGCTGCCCACACGATTTCGAGTCGTGCGCCTTCAACCACTCGGCCACGCTTCCACATACCATTCTATCACAAAAACGCCCCAGAACGGCTCCTGTGCGCCCAAAATGGCACTTTTTAGCCTTATTCCACTTATCTTTTCTATTCCAAAGTATTCTTGTTAAAATATGCTTTGTTCGCACTGCGACGCAACTTAAAAGTCTTCAAAAGGAGGGGATCTTATGCAATGTGTCAAAATCGTTCTTACCGGTGGACCCTGCGCCGGCAAAACTACTGCACTCAGCACAATTCAGGGATACTTCACTAAAATCGGCTGGAAAGTAGTCATTCTCGACGAAGAAGTTACATCATTAATTACTAGCGGTATTTTCCCGCCCGATTTCACCGACCCGGTCCAGTTTCAGCAGCTTCTCGCTGAGCAGCAAATCCAGAAAGAGCAGAACTACGAACATTATTTAGCTAAAACCACTCACGAAAAAATTATGTTCGTCTGCGATCGTGGCCTCTGCGATAGTCGCGCCTACATAACCGATGAGCAATATAATCAATTATTGCAAAATCTTGGTTTGACCGCTACCGCCGCTCGCGACCGTTATGATGCCGTCTTTCACGTGGTAACCGCCGCCGATGGGGCAGTGGAATTCTACACTCTCGGCAACAATGTAGCACGCAGCGAATCTCCCGAACTCGCCATCGAGCTCGACCATCGCACGCAAAACGCCTGGGTTGGACATCCACATCTTCGCATCATCAAGAACGGCGTCAGCTTCGAACAGAAACTCAACAATCTTCTCGCCGAAATTTCAACTTTTCTTGGCGAACCGCTCCCTTACGAAATCGAACGAAAGTTCCTCATCGAATATCCTAACCTCATCTCCCTATTGGGGATGCAAAACTGCCAGTGTGTCGACATTCTTCAGACCTATTTACTTTCGGCGCACGACGAAGAAATCCGTGTCCGCCAGCGCGGTCTTGATGGAAGCTACACTTTCACAAAAACCACCAAGCGCAACACCGATGACCCTGCAAAACGTATCGAGGTAGAGCAGCGCATCAGTCGCGACACTTACCTTAAATTACTCATGCAGGCCGACCCCGAACGCCACCCTGTCCGCAAAACACGCTATTGTATTTTACAACGCGACAGNNACACAGTATCTCGAGATCGACATCTATCCAGGCAACACCAAGCACGCCATCATGGAAGTCGAATTATCCGACGCAAACACCGAGATCGTCGTGCCAGATTTCATCCATATCATTCGCGAAGTTACCGACGATTCCCGCTACAAGAATTACCAGCTCGCCCAAAACGCCGGCAAACTTCCTGAAGACTAATCCAAAAGCGCCCACCAACCGGGCGCTTTTTTAAATTACTGCAACTATTTCGTAACAAAAAAGCCGTAGGTTGGTAATTTCTTCGAGAGAAACGCGCCTCATAATCGAAAATATATTTGCAAGAAAAAATCGCTCAGATTGGTAGTTTCTTCGAACGACGCGCGACTATTGGTCGAGCGAGTGAGAAAAACTGCCAAAATGAACGATTTTTATTGCAAATATGGTATGCCCGATACGATTCGAACGTACGACCTTTAGCTCCGCAAGCTAACGCTCTATCCAACTGAGCTAC
>DEGE01000036.1:345-7748 GCA_002351365.1 Candidatus Saccharibacteria bacterium UBA2834 | reverse complement strand
GCAAATTATGGTGTGGAAATCATTCAGGCGCGTCAAAAATATCTTGATAAAATTAATGAATCATTGACGGAAACATATAGAAATATTGCGAAAAATTCGGATGAATGTAGCTTGCGCTATTTAGGTGAAGATTGTGATGAAAATAAATATTTAGCGATTTTGGAGCAAAATTTTGACCGGGATCGTTATTTTGGTTATACGTCTTTTGGTGTGCATCGTGATGATTTTGAGTTTATATTTAATGGCAAAAAGGCGGATGGTTCGGCGTCGCGTGGCGAAATACGTAGTATGATTTTGGCGTTGAAATTTATTGAAGCGCGAATTTTGGAAGCCGAAACTGGCTATGCGCCGGTAGTATTATTGGACGACATTTTTTCTGAATTAGATAATGCGCGACAAAAACATTTGGTGGAAAACTTTAAAGATTACCAAATGATTATTACAAGTACGGCGGCGCCGGCGGACTTGGATATTAGTAAGACGCTTTAGAGGCTATTGGCGGTATTAAGAATATCTTTTGGTGTATTTGGTGTATTTTTTTGAGTTAATAATGGTTGTGGTGCGGCTACGATTTTCCACATATCATTATCGTCTTTGTGCAAAAGTACGCGATAGTGTGAATATTGATAGGCGAGATCGTAATCATCGATAAATAATTGTAAAGTATAATAATTATCCATAATATCCTGCCCGGTCGTCATGGTGTATTCGGCTGGAATATTAAAAGCATTTTTAACGCACTCTTTGGGGGTTTTGCCGGTGGCCGATTCGTCATAAAGCGCGAATGGATTTTCGGTTTTGAAGACGATTTCATAGGCAGTTAAATCAACATTTTTGAGAGTCTTCAGTTTTGCGACGGCGTCATCGAGATAAACTGGCTGGGCCTTGACGGCGATAATTGGCGTAACATTATCTACGTCGTAATCGTAGCTAATTGAATATAGGGCGTTATTGATCGGTAAATAATTAAGGATTGGGTGATTTTTCTTGCGAATTACGCCTTCGGCGTTAAGAGCGCGGCCGACTAAGCCTTCGGCTTCGGCAAATTCGATTTTGTGCTCCATTTTATATTTTTCACCCTCATCATCGGCGGCCTTCAGGATGCCAACCATGTATGTGTAATCTTTGGAAATTGTGACATGTTCGGTGTAGGTTTCGAAATGTTCTGCGCTAACTTCAATGTCGTATTCGCCTGGCTCAAAGTATTGTTTACTTTTATTTTTTACTTTTTTGCCATTAACTATAACGGTTGCTTTGTATGGTGCATATTGTACCGTGGTGGCAATTTTACCGGCGCGTGAAATTAAAATAACGATTGCAATAATAATTAATAGAACAAAAACAGCTAAGACTGCGATAATGCGGAGTTTTTGTTTTTTATTAAGATTTTTTAATATATCCATCTTTACCACCCATATTTTGCTTTAAATGTTTCCCATGAGACACCTTCGGCGACTTTATAGATTTTTGCGGTTGACGATGAGCCGTATGGTGGATAATTGTTTTCTGATGCGTTAGTGACGTCATGGAAGATATCGAGGTCATAATCGCCGTCGATTTTACCGGCCCCGCGGTCAGTGATTAGGAAATATTTGCCGTGCGCGTAGCTTGCTTCGCCGGTAGCTTGAGTTTGAACGTAAACGACTGTGCCAAATGGCAAGTAACTACTGGCAGCCTGGCCTGGTGCGAGATAGCCGTTATTATAGTTACTATTTGCGTTGCGGCCGGCATAACCGCCGTTTTCTTCGGCCAGGGCGCTATAGAAAGTGACGTGATGGTCTGATAGCAGTTCTGCTCCGCTCGGGGCGCTATTTGAAACCTGGCCGGATACTGTATTAGTAAGTGAGCTGGTATTTTGGTATGGATTAAAATCTGGATTACGATACCAGCGCACGACGACGCCTTTGCCAAAAGTTAGATCTTCTTTGCCGGCCATTGGTGCGCGTCCGGCGTTGCTGGTGGAATATGAGGCAGAGGCAATTACACTGTCGAAGCCCGGAATTTCGCCGACATAAATAAATGTGTGCCCATCAGAAAACGCGACGTCGCCAGGTTGCAGGAGACTGGTATCAACTTTGGTACTGGTTGAACTATTAACGAGTTGCCAATGATGATCCTTGACCCATTGCTCTTGCGTGTCAGTAGCGCCAGCGTAATCATTGTAATCTGGAGCTAAGCCGGAATTTTGAACGAGAACCGTAACGAAGCCACCGCAGTCGATACCTGGGACGCCCGCAACGGAACCACCAACATAACGTCCTTCGCTAATTGATTGCGTGACGGCTGCAGCGTAGTCTGGCATACGTTCATGCCAGCCCGGTGCGTGATATTCTGGCCAAGCATAGCCCTTGACGAGCGCCTGAAATTCGCCGTTTACACTACAGCCAACTTCATTAGTGTTACCATTAATGGCGTCATAGATAGTTTCGGCAAATAATCTAGTGCCGGCTTCGTTTGGATGGAGTTGATCGTCATAGAGATATAAGAATGGATTCTGCGAAACGGTGGCATTCCAGTCGGCGATTATGATGTTGGAATTTTCTTTGGCATATTTTTTAAATAAATCGTTATTAGCGGAATAATCGTATGGGCCGTAATTTGTTACGAAGACAATTGTGCGATTGTTGCCGATTGTGGAAATAGCTTGATCGATCATGGCGGTGGTTAGGCCATCAGTATTATTAGAGCCTAGCGCAAAAACAACAATGTCTTTGAGGGTGCCGCCGGCGTTTTGAGCAATATTGACACCTTCTGCCCAGGCGCGACCAACTCTAGCATTAATATTATCCGAGGTAAGTCCGGTAAATTTATCAAGAATGGCGGATTCTGAGCCGACAGTAATTGAGTCGCCGATAAATGAAACGTTGCGGCCATCCTCTGCTCCGCCAGAAACTTTACCCGTATAACTGACGCCATGACCGGCATATTTTTCGTAAGCTTCTTTAGCAAAATCGCGACGCTTTTTAGCGCCTTGATATAAGCGGCCAACATATGGTGCATAATAAAGAATTTCTGATTCGCCATTTACGGCACGTTCGAATAATGTTAAGAATATTTCGGCGGCCAGTTCTGGTGTAGTGGCTTTTTTGAGTTCATTTTGCCAATCGAGATCGTTTTCGGACATTGTAAAATCGAGCTCAATTTTGAGGAGCTTATCGAGGTCGGCTTCAGGTATTTTTTCGGAAGCGCCGGCTGGCCAGTATTCGGTGCTGAGATATTTTTCGAGTCCAGCTTCGCGAACTTTAGCTTGGAGTTCGTCCTTGCGACCCATACCCCACTGGAAAAGACCCCAATAATTGCCATTACTTGCGCGAGTTGGCTCCATGCCGGTTTCAGCCATACCGTTACCGATTAGGCCGGCAGCTTGAGCGTCAGTGAAACCTTGTTCAATGAAGTAATTCCAGACTTTTTCAGTGATATTATCGCCAGCAAGCGTAGTTGAGCTAGTATTGCAAAGATCATCGCTTCCGTTTGGATTGTAATAATAGATACCGTTTTTATTGTACATATCGACAATATCTTCACTTGGCAAAGTGGCAAAAACTACGCCCGGCTCAGCTGCCATCCAAAAAGCAACTGAAATGATGAAGAAAAGGATGGTTTTATGAAGATTTAGGCGGATTTTCATACGGCGTAATTCCTTTTATCAGTGAAGAAGACGGGGTTTTCATTAATGACGGCATAATAATTTGGTGCTGCGGTATTTTCTTCTATTTCGAATTCTTGTTCTGGTAATTTTTCGTAGAATGCGTAACGGGTGGACGGATCATATTGGGCGAGGAAGTTGGTGTAGTTGCTAACTTCTAACAAGAAGGCGATATCGTCTCTAGTCATGCCGGAAATGCGCGCAAGGGTGCCTTCGAATGAATAGTCTTTTGGATGCTCTGCTTCGTAAGCGGCCTCATAAGCGAGAATTGGATTGGTGATTTTGACAGCGGTTTGTTTGCCGTTTGGTACTAAGATGTTGTCTGTGTATGCATATGTAATGCTTGGATTGTTTGTCCATTCCGAAAGACTATATTCATGGGCGCCGATGAAATCGAGGCCAGAACCACAGCCCGCTTCGCCGATAATAATTTTATTATTAGCGGTATCGATGCCGAGTACTACGCCGGTGTGACCTGCGCCACCAAATGAGCCACTGTTATGACTAAAGATAGCGTATGGTTTAGGTGTATTGCCGCCATCAGTGAAGCCTTGACCAGAGCTCAATAATGCGCCAACTACTTGATGACCATCTGGTAGGCCGCTTAAATGGGCTTTTGTATAACGATTAACGAAATAGAGTGAGAATTCAACGCAGTTAGCTAGGCTAGCGCCACAGCCGTGTGGAAAATCGTTGGCGCTGATATCCCATGGGTCGCTAATTTGTGGGCTAGGAAGGTCTTTGTATAATTGCATGAGTGCTTGCGCTTCGGAAAGCGAAAGACCGCCTGCAGTTAAGCTACCGCCACCAGTGCTGCCGCCGGCGTTATAGCCTTCCATAGTACTTAGATAACGCATATCTTGTACATATAATTGATAGTATTTAAATTCACTATCCCAGCGTGGATTATCGGCGGACATCATGCAGTTTGTACCAGTAGCCCAACCTTGGTTAGATGCATCCTCATAGGCATTAATGATATCGATGAAATCGTTTAAAATTGGCACATTATTCAGAACGATGCCGGCATCGGTTTGGATTGCATTTAAAATATTTGCATCGGTTACGAACCAAGGCGATTCGCGATTTACGCAAAAATTCACAAATTTAGATAATTCGGAACCGTCGATTATGTTACCGTTTTCGTCGAGATTTGGCGCAAGAACGGATTGATAAGTATAATCATCTGGCTTAATATCGACGGTCGAAAAATCATTGGCTGGAATTGGTGTGCCATACATTTCGCAGGTGGCGGATGACTCGCCGTCGCAGGCTTGATATTTTGCGGTGTAATTAAATTCAAGGTCTGCGGCCGATGCGCCTGGCATGATACTGCGCCATGAATTGCCAACGGCGGTGGCGAAATTGGATAGGTGGCTAGTAACGTTGGTTGTATATGCGGTATAGCTAAATTTAGCTAAAACTGAGCCGAGGAAAGTATTGTCACTGGTAATGTCGAATGGGCTACGATTGAGACGATCGAGTTCGGCTTCTTCGGCGATGGCGATAACGGTTTTACGGTTTTGATCTTTAATATATTCTTCTGAGGCTGGCATATAAGCGCTGCCCTGTTGTGCGAGTTTAAAATTAGCATTTGCTGCACCTTCGGAGAATAAGTTGCCAGCTGGAATACCAGTGTAAGTTTCAAAAATATTTGAAGCAAACATTTTAACAACGTAAGGCATGATAGCGTTAATTACCAATGCAACGGCACCCGTCATGACGACGCCACCAATTGTTTGAGCAACGGCGCCAATTACGAAGGTTGCTAAAGTACCACCTGGTACGGCGTTTGAGGCAAGTGAAACAATGGCCGACGCAGCCATGGCGCCAGAACACACTGTGGTAGTTAAACCAGTGCCGACAGCAATACGCGTGGCAGCGTTAGTGATGTTATTTACGGCGTAAGGTATCGATTCCGATTCTGGCGAAGCGGTGTTGCCCATGATTAATTTAGCACCGGCCGATTCGAGTGGTGATCCAGTTACGGTTTTAGTAACTTGTTGCCCATTCGTGTCAACGTAGCTTACTTCTTGATTAGTTTGGGCGGTAAGGAAATTTAGGTTTTCATTGATGGCGGCCGCGTCGCCTTCCCCTGCCATCATTTTGCTAATCGGCTCCATTAAGCTAAGGAAGTAAGCCATTGATTGATAGATTTGATAGGCGCCGACTGCGACTGATGCGAGATTGGCGATACGTAATGCTGAACAGACTGGTACACCGATGGTGGAAACTTTGCCAGCTATACCATTCACAAAAGAACGCGCCTTAGCTTCTGGGGTATCACCGGAGGCATTTTTAGTAGTAATATCACTACCATTTTCTTCGATATAATCTTCGCCGGTATCTTCATTGGTAGTGTGTCGTAGCGTATTAACGGAGGCGTCGGTGCCGGTTACGCGGTCGGAAACAATATCTTCGAAATTAGCACGGTCGGTGTCTTGGTCGCCAGTGGATTTATAACGGTCAAAAATGTCGCGCGTGGCGCCTTTATCTTTATAAAACTTATCTGATACGTCGTCAAAAAAGCCGGCAATGCGACCGCGTTTAGCGTTATAGTAGGCATCGCGGAAATTGGCGTTCGAGGCGTAAGTATCTTGGAAGGAATTAGCGTCAATAATGTTGCCTTCATATCTTAGGACGGTGGAACGGTTTGCGATTAATTGATCTGTCTTAAAAACGCCATCTGCATCAAGATAACCAACTTCAATGCCATTCTTGGCGAGGCGACTTTTCATGTAAGGTGTGAATGTGGTGTATTTTTTAGTAAAATTACTAATTTTGATTTGATTGCCACCATCAAGCATATAACTCATGAGACGTGAGTTGCGCATGGAATATGAGGTAAATTGTAGGTCGGTCTGCTGTGTGTAGAGATTTGATAAATGCGGCGCTAGTAGGGACTGTGAACCATAAAAGAATAATCCGCCACCAAATAAAAGTGTGGCAATAATGGTGATTGGACCAGCTTTACGGAAAAAGCCGCGTTTTTTATTGCTCTGTTGTTTGCGATTTAAACCACGGACGGAATTCGTAAAGGAATGACTACTGCTTTGGTTTTGTTCGGCTGAGTTTAGTTTTTTAGATAGCTCATCGGAAAGACTACGTTGTTTTTTGGATGTCTTTTTGGTTTGGCTGTTGATATGGTCTTGTGCGCTCTGCTCTTTAGAAGATTCGGATTCGGCGCTCGACAAAATATCCTTAGGGCGAGTAATGGCGCCCTCCATCTGTCGATAGGGGTCATGTTTCGCCATGTGCTGGCGATCACGTTCATCTGTTGGTGTGGAGACCATGTATGTTTATATTTTATAATAATTGTAACAAAAAGTCGAGGGCGTAAAACAGAGGTAGCTAGCGTATGTTTGGTGAGTTTGGATTAGTAGTGATAAGTTCCTCTTCGCGTTCGCTGGCAATAATTTGAATATGGACGTGGTTTTGTCCAGCAAAGAAGAGACCTTGACCAACTGGGAAGTTAGAGAGACGTTTACGCTCTTCGTCGGTAAGTTTAAAGACGTCAGATAGCACATCGACGGCAGAAGCGGACTGCTTAAGTAGAAGCTGCATGGATGAGTTTGCCACGATGGCGCGACCCATCTTTGATGACATGAAGTCTTCAACGTCCTGAGTAATTGTAGTTAAGCCCAAGTTGTACTTACGTGCACGCTTTGCAAGTGAGAATAGGAAGTTGGCTGAATCTTCGAATTGCATTAATTGCCAGGCCTCATCTACGAGAAGTAGGCGGCGTTTTTGTTGGGCG
>DEGE01000036.1:0-236 GCA_002351365.1 Candidatus Saccharibacteria bacterium UBA2834 | reverse complement strand
TTTGATTGCTGAGAGAAAATGCCTGCAAAAGTACCGGTAGTATATTTACGTAAGCGTTGTGCGAGCGAAGGTCCGGCATCACCCATATGAAGCAAGGTATCAAACAAGTTCATCATGGTAGGTGGAGTTGAATTGTGGGTTAATGGGTCATTCGTAATGCCGGCGCGGGCGTAAGTATCGATTAGAGCTTGGTCGAGTGTGGCCTCTTCGGTCGGTGAGAGACCTTGGCCTCCGCC
>DEGE01000019.1:20477-24736 GCA_002351365.1 Candidatus Saccharibacteria bacterium UBA2834 | reverse complement strand
GGTAAAGTCATATGCGACTCGTCGATAATCATTAAATAGTCTTCTGGGAAGAAATCGAGTAAAGTTGATGGTGGTTGGCCAATAAGGCGTCCTTCGAGGTGGCGCGAGTAGTTTTCGATGCCCTTCACAAAACCGGTCTGCTCAAGCATTTCAAGGTCGTATTTAATGCGTTGACTAAGGCGCTGTGCTTCCAGATATTTTTCGTGTTTAGTGAAGAACTCAAGGCGGTCTTTGTATTCGGCGCGAATATTTTCAATGGCGCGATCGAGTGATTCTTTTGGTGTGGCGTAGTGGGTATTTGGAAAAATCCCAATTTCTTCTGGCTCGGAAATAACCTCGGCAGTAAGTGGGTCAATGACTTTAATTTTTTCAATACCATCAAAACCGAATTCGACGCGATAAGCATGTTCGCCGGACGCGGGAAAAATATCTACGACGTCGCCACGGACGCGGAAATTGCCTCGTTCGAATGCGATATCGTTGCGATGGTATTGTATTTCGGTCAAAGTATGGATAAACTCATTGAAATCAAACATTTGGCCATGGGCGAGCCGAATGGCCATTTTGCTATAGTTTTCTGGCGAACCAATGCCATAGATGCAAGAAACTGAGGCTACAATTAAGGTGTCTCGACGCGTTAGGATCGCCTCGGTGGCGCCATGGCGTAGGCGATCGATTTCTTCATTGATGGCGGAATCTTTTTCGATATAAGTATCCGTACTGGCAATGTAAGCTTCTGGCTGATAATAGTCGAAGTAAGAGACAAAATAATGCACTTCATTTTCGGGGAAGAATTCGCGAAATTCGGAATATAGCTGCGCGGCAAGGGTTTTGTTGTGTGCTAATACAAGCGTCGGACGGTTGTATTGTGCGATGATATTAGCCATGGTAAAAGTTTTGCCGGAGCCGGTGACGCCAAGTAAGGTTTGCTCTTTGCGGCCAGCATAGAGTCCATCCATCAGGGTTTTAATTGCCTGAGGCTGATCGCCAGTTGGCTGATATTTACTATGTAGTTTGAAGTTCATCTCTATTTATTATATAGCATTAGTACAAAAAACGCCCCCTTGTGGGGGCGTTAGTGTTTTTTTGAATTAAGCGGCTGCTGGAGGGGTTTGGGTGCCATTCTGGCCATTTACCCAATCGTCGCCCTGTTGTGGGGCTGGTGCAGCCGGTGCGGCTGGTTGGCCACCTGCTGGGGTGGCTGTGGCTTGAGCTTCGCCTTTTGGTCCAATATATTTTGCGTCACCGAAGCCGAGGATACAGACGAAGATTGGTGATAGAAGAATGAGGCCAACGGCAAAACCACCACTCTTACCAAATGATTTGGCGAGTGCGACCATCATCATAATAATCCAGGCAAGTGCACCAAATGGGATGAAACAAAGGAGAATATACCAAAAACTAATACCGACAATCTTGCTCAAGACATAGACGTTATAAATCGGAATAAGGCACTTCCATCCCTCTTCGCCGGCCTTGGTGAAGATTTTCCACTCGGCAACTAGAACGGCTACTGAGAGTGCGAGGCCAATTAATGAGCTGATTAAGCTAATCCCGCTAGTGTCGGCAGTGGTCGTACTGTAGCTATAGCTATAGCTAGTGGCTAATAGTAATAATAGATCCATGTCTGGAATCTCCTTTTTAAACTTTTATTAAGCTTCTGCTTTTAATTTAGCATATTTTTGTACCAATTGGCAGAAAACATCGCCGCGCTCTTCGAAGTTCTTAAAAAAGCCATAACTGGCGGCGGCCGGCGATAGCAGGCAGCTATGCCCTTCAGCGGTAGCTTCGAAGGAAATTTTTACGGCTTCCTCTAAATTGGTAACATGTAGGACATTTTGTGAATACGGGGCTTCATCAAAGATGCGCTGGAACGTTGCGTCAGTGTCTGGTAATAAAATGACATTGCGAATGTTGCTATGGCGAATAAAATCGACCAACGGATGATAATCTAATCCGCGATCCATTCCGCCGAGGATGATTGTGTCGGTATTTGGAACAGCGTTAATTGCCTGAATGACGGCTTCTTGTGCGGTGGCGATTGAATCGTTGTAAAACTTGATGCCCTGAAATTCTCCAACAAATTCTAGGCGATGTCGCAAACCCTTAAAACTTGCGACGGCCTGAAGGCACTGCTCTTCACTAAGCCCAAATTCCTCGCAGGCGGCAATAGCGGCGGCGATATCATACTTGTAATGCTCGCCAATAAGACTAGTCTTGATTTTATTGAAATCGACGATATGGTCTTGTAGAAGATTAATCTTGTGCATTGGCAAGGCATCGATTTCTTCTTGGTGCGCGTGTTGGAAAATATCGCCATATATTAGAAGGTCGTTGCTGTGCTGAAAATGAAAAATGTTTTTCTTGGCATTAAAATAATCTTCTGGTTTGGCGTAATGGTCGAAATGCTCTTCATAGAGATTGAGCAGAATTGCGACGTGCGGGCTAGCTTGCACGTACTCAAGTTGATGACATGATAACTCTAATACAATTATCGTATTCGACTCGATTTCGTCGATAATATCGAAACACGGTTTACCAATGTTGCCAGCAAAAATAGCATTGCGTTGGTTCTTGTGGAGGATATGGTAAGTCAGGGATGCGGTTGTACTTTTTCCCTTTGTTCCCGTAACGCCGATGATAGGGTTTTGACAAAAACGCAGAAACAAATCCGTGCATGAGGTGATTTTGGCCTTTTGGCTAGCATTAAGTTCGTTTTTAACGGCTACGCCGGGCGACTTGATGACGATGTCGAAATCGTCAACGTGGGTTAGATAGTTGTCGCCACAAAAAGTTTCAATGTTGTCGATTTGCACTTCGTTTTGGTCGGCAACGGCGATATGAGCTTCTGGCAAATTATCTTGGACGAATCGCAGAAAACTCTTGCCTTCGCGGCCAAAGCCAAGAATCAAAAGGCTTTTATCTTTTAGGAAATCAATGATGTCGTGTTTCATGCGCTTTCCTCTCCGGCTGGTTCGGATTTTGATTGTTCGGTAAATTTTTCGGGATGCATTAACATTTCGAGGTATTGTTCTGGGATGTTGTGCTGCGGGTTGAAATATTCCTCTACGCCGTAGCCGCTGGACTCAACTTTGAGATTTTTCTTGTAGTAGTCATAGAGTACTGGATTCTGCTCTGGTTTTAATGCGATGCCCTTGTCGATTGAGTAGGATATTTCTTCGCGCGTACCGACGCATTCGAATGGTTTAGTCGCGTCTGGTCGCACTAAGCCAATGAATATATCCAGCAAATCTGGGTCGTCAAGCATGTTGCGACCAAAAATTTGCCAGAGTTTGACGTCGGAGACGAATGGATACAACATGATGTAGACATAGAGGCATTTTGCGCAATGTCCGCACCATTTATTTTCTTTGGTGCCAACGTTGCAACTGCGAAAAACATCAAGATAGAGTGGATGCTGAATAAAACGTTGTACGATGCCGTATTCATTGAGGCAGCGCAAAAGACTGAAGTAATGAATCTTGTCAGTGAGATAAGTTTGGACGTAGTGGTCGAAGTCTTGCTCGAACTCAAAACTCTTGGAATATTGATGATTGATGGTGGTGCCGACGATGTTGCCTTCGTTGGCGGAAGCCTCATTCGATAACACAACGTATTCTTTGAGGTTTAGATAGGCCATAATGATGCTAGCGAAGGCTAAGCAGGATGAAAACGGAATATGTCCGTTATAGAAGCCCTGTTGATTGAGGTCAAGCATTAATGGATCGAGTGTCAGATTGAAGTTGACGATTTGGTCCATAGCATAGCCGCCAACCTTGGCGCAGTTAATGGCGGCAATATTGGTAGGATAAATATCGCGGTTGTATTGCAGAATTAAATTCTCGCTACGGGTTGGTCGTAACGCTTCGAGCGTGACGACGGAATCCTTGCCGCCACCGACTGGAATGAGGTTGCCCTTAAATTGGTCATGAATGTGGAAGTGATAGACGCCTTCAGCTGGTTCGCATTCGATGGTTAGGAAATCGTCGTATTCCATGCGGATTTCGTTGCGATACATACATTCTTCGAGCCCGTGATAAAAAAGCTTTTTGAAAAATTCGCACTGTTCTGGCAGCAACTTGCCAGCCTTAATGACGAATTTTGGCGAAAAAGTTAGTTTGTAGTAGTTGATTGCATTGATGATGCCGAAGTTAAAGAAAAGATACTCGAGGAAGCTTTCATTAATAAAATCCGGGCGCAAACCTTGGATGTCGGAAGTGTTAATAAAGACGGTTGGCTGGAAAGTATATTCGCCTGTT
>DEGE01000019.1:19951-20376 GCA_002351365.1 Candidatus Saccharibacteria bacterium UBA2834 | reverse complement strand
TAGCGGTCACGATTGTCGTAAGCTTCTTGCTGCTCGAGATAATCGCGCAGGATATTCATAATAATGCCATTGAAATTGGGGTCCGATTGAGCGAACCAGTTAATGTCGCCAGAATTCGCTTCGATGATGGGCCAAACCGCGCGCCAACAATCTTCGATAACGGTTTCGTATGGTTCGACAGTAATGCGATATTGTCGCACGACGGATTCGATGTATTTTTTGCAATCTTCTATTGAGGTAGCCATTAAGCTTATTTTAACATCTTAACGAGGTTTTGCGTAAAACTGAGATTAAGGGGGTAACGGATTGACTTTTAGGGGGTTTTGCGGTATAATAAACGCTTATGGATGGTGACTTGATTAGGATTCGTGGCGCACGCGCAAATAATCTAAAAAATATTGATTTGGATATCCCGCGTGATAAGC
>DEGE01000019.1:19507-19939 GCA_002351365.1 Candidatus Saccharibacteria bacterium UBA2834 | reverse complement strand
TGTAATTACTGGCCTATCCGGTTCGGGTAAATCTTCTTTAGCCTTTGATACGCTTTATGCCGAAGGGCAGCGTCGTTATGTTGAGTCACTCTCGAGCTATGCTCGAATGTTCTTGGGGGTAATGGATAAGCCGGATGTCGACTTAATTACTGGTCTATCGCCGGCAATTTCGATTGATCAAAAATCTACTTCACGCAACCCGCGTTCGACCGTGGCAACGGTGACGGAGATTTATGATTATTTGCGTTTGCTCTTTGCGCGAATTGGCGTGCCGCACTGCCCGATTTGCCACAAAGAAGTGGCACACCGTACGGTGCAGGACATCATCGACCAGGTGCTTGCTCTGCCAGTTGCCTCAAAATTAATGATTATGGCGCCGATTGTATCGCAGAAAAAAGGTTCTTTTTCGCATATTGGCGACCAATATTTAGC
>DEGE01000019.1:8720-19407 GCA_002351365.1 Candidatus Saccharibacteria bacterium UBA2834 | reverse complement strand
TTTCGTGATGGGGCCAGGTATGGAGAGTCGCATTTCGCAGTCTGTTGAGCAGGCTTTGGATCTCGGTAGTGGCTTGATGCAAGTCTTGAAAATTAATGACAATACGACGGCTCTGGGTCAAAATAATGTGCGCACGGATAACGCTGAGGTGATTTCATTTTCGCAGCGTTACGCTTGTCCGGACCACCCAGACGAATTGATTCCAGAGCTTGAGCCTCGTCTCTTCTCTTTCAACGCGCCGCAGGGCGCCTGTCCAACCTGTACTGGTCTTGGCACGCGCATGGAAATTGACCCAAGCCTGGTTTTGAATCCCAATTTAACGATTGCCGAGGGTGGCATCCGGCCATATAACCGCATCAATCAGGATTCTTGGTGGTTGAAACGATTGACTTCCGTGGGTGAGCGTCATGGTTTTTCGGTGCGCCAACCAATCCGCGAGTTGTCAGATGATGCAATTCAGAAGATTTTGTATGGTACGGGTGACGAAAAGTATCGTGTCAAGCTAAGTAACGGCTACACCTATGATGCCGTCTATGAAGGCGTGATTCCGAATCTTGAAAAGCGTTATAGAGAAACCGAATCGGATTTTATTCGTAAGGATATTGAGCGATTTATGCGCGAGCGAGTGTGTCAGACTTGCCATGGCGCCCGCTTAAAGCCAGTAGTATTAGCGGTTACGGTGCATGATTTGAATATTATGGATATGTGCTCAATGGATGTTGAGCGGACGATTGAAGTATTGGATGGCGATTTAGGCTTGAATGAGAATGAAAAACTGATTGCTGAACCAATCTTGAAGGAAATTCGCAGTCGGGTTGGATTCATGCGCGATGTGGGTTTGAATTATCTTGAACTAAGTCGTTCGGCCGCTACTCTGTCTGGTGGCGAGGCGCAGCGCATTCGTTTGGCGACGCAAATTGGCTCTGGCCTACAAGGTGTGCTTTACGTACTGGATGAGCCATCGATTGGCTTACATCAGCGCGACAATGATCGCTTGATTGCTACTCTGCGCCACCTGCGCGACTTAAAGAATACCGTGATCGTAGTTGAGCATGATGAGGACACGATTCGCGCGGCGGACTATTTGGTGGATATTGGTCCTGGCGCCGGCGTAAATGGCGGCAAAGTGATTGCGGCCGGTACGCCAGACGAGGTAGCTAAAGTAAAAGATTCGATTACGGGCCAATATTTGAGTGGTGTCAAAAAGATTGAAGTACCAAAGAAGCGTCGCAAAGTGACAGATAAAACAAAATATCTCGAAATTATCGGTGCACGCGAAAATAATTTGAAAAATATTGACGTAAAGATTCCGCTCGGCTTAATGACGGTGGTTTCTGGTGTGTCAGGTTCTGGTAAATCGACGCTCGTAAATGAAATTATGGCGAATGAGCTATTGGCTCGCTTGAATCGTGCACAGACTGTGCCTGGTGCACACGAGCGCATCGATGGTATCGAGAATTTGAATAAGATTATCGTGATTGATCAGTCGCCAATTGGTCGAACGCCGCGTTCGAACCCAGCAACTTATACGGGTATTTTCAACAATATTCGCGAATTGTTTGCGAATCAACCTGAAGCGCAGGTGCGTGGCTACAAAGCTGGCCGCTTCTCTTTCAATGTCAAGGGTGGTCGCTGTGAAAAGTGCCAAGGTGATGGCGTATTAAAAATTGAAATGCACTTCTTGCCGGATGTATTTGTGACTTGCGATGAATGTCACGGCAAACGTTATAATCGTGAAGCTCTGGAAGTTAAATATAAAGATAAAACAATCTCTGATGTGCTCGATATGACAGTAGATGAAGCTGTGCAATTCTTCGAAAACTTGCCGTTAATTGCCGGAAAACTCAAGACGATTCAGGAAGTTGGTTTGGGTTATATTAAACTCGGTCAGCCTGCGACAACCTTTTCTGGCGGCGAGGCGCAGCGTATCAAATTGGCGACAGAATTATCGCGCCGTTCGACTGGTAAGACGCTTTATGTATTAGATGAGCCTACTACTGGCCTCCACACTGATGACGTGAAACGATTGTTGTCAATTTTACAACGTTTAGTTGATGGCGGTAATTCGATGGTGGTAATTGAGCATAACTTGGACGTAATAAAGTCTGCCGACTGGATTATCGATATGGGTCCAGAAGGTGGTGCTGGCGGCGGTAGGGTGATTGCGACTGGTACGCCGGAGCAAGTGGCACAAAATGCCAATTCGGCAACGGGCGAATACTTAAAAAAGTTGCTATAATTAAGACAACAGATTTAAATAGCGGGAAAATTGAAATTAACTATGGGTGAAAAAATTGGGGCTATAATTCGGGCAATATAGTAAACTTTGAAGGTTGGAAGCACGACCATGGCTACCCGGAGTCAGAGGAAGTTGCATCCAGTGATACTGCTTCGGAATCGGTAGACTCTGACACTACATCCGAGACGACGGATACAAAGAATAATGATTCGCTTTTACTTGGCCAAGTTAAAGTGGAAAATGCATCGTTATTAACCGCAGAAAGATTAAGGACAGTGTTAAAGACATTGGTAAAATACGCTATCGGTACGTCTATACGAACAGGCAATGTCTCGCCGGCACTAGCCGAGGTGATTTCTGTAGGAGTAGACGGAGTATTCGATAGTGAGCCAGTTAAATCGTTTGCGAAAAAAGTTGATGATTTCGAGTTTGACGATTTTATGATTGAGCGACAGCAAAAGAAGATGGCGCGCGAGGCGGGCCAACCTACACTGGATCAAGCATAAAAAATAACCCCCGCCAAAGGGGTTATTTTTTTATTTTTCTTGCCGGTGTATTTTTGGATGGTCTGTTTGGCGGAGCGCTTAAAGAATCTCCAACGCAATGGCAGGTGGTTGTCTTTAATTAGATACGCGATTACTTCGCCGATGCCGACAAGCCAGGAGCAGACTATGATGATTCCTGGGAGATTATACATAATCCACTCGAGGGCGTTATCGAAAAATGGGCGATTTTGTATGTTAGCTTTACTGACGTCTGCGACTAAGCCTATTGTGAGTGGTAGGGTTTGTGCCAGTACGGCGACCATGAGGGCGATAAGATGCAAGAGGCCTTGTAGCTTGCGACCAATGAAGAAATCGTGGATGCCGAGGATGGAAAATGGCGTCACTCCAAAGAATATGACCAGAAAAGTAAATTCTTCTTTGGTTGGACCTTCTGAATCACTAGTAGTTTGTGGCATTATTGGGCGATTATTTCTTGATTAGTGCTTCGCAGTTCGCAATCAGGCGAGCTTTGAAGCCCTCGCGCGCAGCGTCCGCATTATCGTTGTTGCCCTGCCAGGCTTTGAGGGCTGGGTCTTGCAAGGCACGTGCAAACGAGAAGGTGACTGGCCATGGGAATGGACCATTGTTGGTGACTTCCTGAAGGTTTTCGGTGGCCTGCTCGACGGTTTGGCCGCCACTTAAGAAGACGACGCCAGCAAGGCTACTCGGTACGTGATCGCGCAAAACGTCAGCAGTGGCTTTGCCGACTTCGGCTGGCGTAGATTGGGTCTCGTACTTTTTGCCAGCAAGCACCATGTTGACTTTAAGGATACAAGCGGCAAGATTGACACCGTCGCCACGCAAGGCCTCGAATAGCGCATCAAGGATTTTGCCGGTATATTCGATGTTTTGTTCGATGGTGTAATAGCCGTCATAGACAAGCTCTGGCTCGACGATTGGCACGATGCCGGCGCTTTGGCAGTAAGAGGCGTAATGCGAAAGAATCTCGGCATTCTTCTTGATGGCCATGTCGCTCGGTTTGAGGTCTTGATTCATTTCGAAGGCAGCGCGCCATTTGGCGAAGCGGGCGCCCATGTCGTAGTATTCTTTGAGGCGCTCTGGCAAACCATCTAGACCTTGGGTGTATTTTTCTGGTGAATTTTCGAAGTTGACGAGACCTTGGTCGACTTTGATGCCGGCAATAATGCCCTTACGAGTAAGAAAGTCAATAAAGGTCGAGCCGTCATCGGCGTGTTGGCGAGCGGTTTCGTCAAAGAGAATAACGCCGTTAACGTATTTTTCGAGATCTGGCGTGGTAAAGAAGATATTGCGATAATCGCGACGATGCTGTTCGTCGTCTGGAATATTCATCGATTCAAATTTTTTGTGAATGGAGCCACCGGATTCGTCTGCGGCAAGAATACCTTTGCCTGGGGTCATAAGTTTTTTCGCGTTTGCTTCAAGTTCTAACACTTTTAGGTCCTTTCCTTTTCCTTGAATTTTGTAATAATCATCAGCAATTTCCGCTTCGAGGGTATCGATGTTGAGTGTGCCGCTAAGGCGTGCGCCTTCGGCATTGGCCTTGGCTAGCAAGATGGCTTCGGATGGCGATTTGCCTAATATGATAGCGCCCAGAACCGTGGCACCAATCGTCAGGTGTGTACTAAGATGTGTCATGAGGTCTTCGCGTTCATTAAGCGACCAAGTGATGCTCTTGTCGTGGTACTCAATCGTGTTGCTAAAAATCTTAACTACGTTCGAATATTGAGCGTCTAATTTTGTGTCAGTAATGATCAATGCGGCATGCTCGGCTAGCTCGCGAATATGATTGGCATATTGATTGACGTTTTCGCTAATAAAGAAGGCGATTTTACAATTCGGCTCAATGTCGAGATAATCCATTAATTCACGGACGAGATTTGGTGTGACATTAGCGGAACGATCAATATAAATCCAATCAGGGGTGTCGTCTTTTGGCATTTTCCAGGTGGTCTCGTGGCGATGGCTTGGCGCGATGTAACTAACGTTATCGTCTTGGCAAAGAATGTAGCGATAAACCGTGGTGGAATCTTTGGCGACAAATTGGCCGTCCAAAAAAGTAGCCGGTGCGCCAGAAATTTCGGCTTTGATGCCGAGGCGGCTTAGGACCTCGAGGCTAATGCTGGCACCGCCATAGATGGCGACGCGCGAAAAATAGTCGTGAGACGAACCATTAAAAGCGAAGTCGAGCCATTTGATATGATGCTCGTCTTCTTCGAATTTATTAACGCGGTTGTCGAGCCGCAAATAGATATCTTTGGTAATATTGCCAATAATCGCTACCTTCTGCATAAGCTCATTATAGCATAAGGGGTATATTGCGATTAATCTTCTGGCACGCCGGGATGATAATTGTCGATGGAGCGATAAAACTCATCAACGGTATATTCGATGGCTGGCAGCTCATCGTTGTAGCTCATCATTTCGTCGATGGCCTGCTCGATATTATAGTCGACATCTAGCTGATGATAAGAGATTTGCTTGCCTTTGACTTCGAGGATGCCAGCGGAAGCGGACTCGGTGCCGATTGGGCAGCCGACACTGCCTGGGTTAATAAAGAAATCGCCCCGGCGGCCAATTTGAAGATTGCGGACGTGAGTATGGCCATAAAGATAGACGTCGGCATGGGCGTATTTGAAAATTTGACGACATTCTTTGAGGGTTGGCTTCATGTAAAAAGGCATAAACTCGCCGATGCGACTGAGCGGATAATGCGACACAAAAATGCGAACTTGGTCGACTGTAATCATTTCTTGGCGCGGAAATTGGCTCATGAGCGAAGCGGAATGGTCGCTAACTTGACTATGATTCCAGAGAAATAAATCGAGGATGGCCTGCGGCAACTTAGATTTTGATGAATCATTGTGATTATGTACGGGCAACTTATTGAGCAGATATTCTTCGTGATTGCCGCGTACGGCCGACAAAATGCGACCTCGGCGGAGCTGGTCTTCGAGTAATTGGATGCATTCTTTTGGGTGAGCACCAAGCCCAATCGTATCGCCCAGACAAATGATTTTTTCGACGTCGCGACGCTCAAACTCGTTCAAAACGGCCTTGAGCGCCTCGGCGTTGCTGTGAACGTCAGAAATAATCCCAATGCGCAATGTCTGTGTTCTCCCCTGTTAATTTTGATATTTATGGCGTCGTAATTGACGAATAGATAATATTATTATATCAAATTTCTTATGTTTTGTCAAGATGGTTACAGCTCGCCCCAGTCTTTGCCAACTGTGACATCGACGGCGAGCTTGACTGGCAACTCTGGTGCAACGGATTCCATGGCATTTTTGAGCAATCCCGAGATATAAGTGGCTTCGTTTTCTGGGCACTCGATCATGAGGGAGTCGTGGATTTGTAGTACTAGCTTGGCATTACTTGGCAGGATGCTATCGACGGCCAGCATGGCTTTTTTCATGAGATCGGCTTCGGTGCCCTGAATTGGCATGTTGGCGGCGGCGCGTTCGGCGGCACTGCGGACCAGGTAGTTCGGTGCGGCCAGATCTGGGGTTGGGCGCCAGCGACCATAAAGAGTTTCGACATAGCCGTTTTTGCGGCCGTTTTCGAGGGTCTGATCGAGGTATTGGCGAATTGGTGCACGGAGTTCAAAATAGCGCGCGATGAAGGCTTTAGCCTCGGCGAAGCTCATGTCGGCGGCGTCGGAAAGACCCTTTGGGCTCATGCCGTATAGCACGCCGAAATTAATGACCTTGGCGGCGCGGCGTTGGCTTTTGGTGACCTGCTCCATTGGAATATGAAAGGCATCAGCGGCGGTCTTGGTGTGAATATCGAGTCCAGCATTAAAATCGTCGATTAAGGCCTGGTCGCCCGCGAGAGCGGCGGCTAGGCGGAGCTCAAACTGAGCATAATCAGCAGAAACGAAAACGTGGCCTGGTTCGGCGACGAAGCAACTGCGAATGCGTTTGCCGTCTTCGCTACGAACGGGGATGTTTTGGAGATTCGGATTAACGCTGGAAAGTCGGCCGGTGGCGGTAACATCCTGCGTGAAGGTGCTGTGAATGCGGTGGTCGGCGTCGGCTAGGCCTGGTAGTGGCGTGATGTAGGTGCTGAGTAATTTGCCGATTTCGCGATGACGCTCTACTTTGCCGATAATTGGATGCAGTTCGCGAAGTTTATCGAGTTCTTTGGCGCCGGTTGAATAGGCGCGTTGAGTTTTCTTGATGCCTTTAGTAGGCAAACCAAGATCTTCGAACAAAACCTGCGAAAGTTGAATTGGCGAATTGATATTAAATTCATGGCCGGCCAGTGAATAAATTTCTTGTTCAATCTGCTTAAGCTCTGTGGAAAACTCGTCATTTAACACCTGAAAACGAGCATTATCGATTTTGATGCCGTGATGCTCCATCTTGTATAACACGGGAATGAGTGGCAGGTCGAATTCGGTGGCGATACGCTGAATTTTTGGCAAAACGGCAAGCTGGCGCTGTTGGTCAATATAGTCCTGCTCGGGATTAGCATCGTCAAGCAAAGTGAGTTGACCACTCTTGCGCGCGAGTGGATCAAGCAAAAAGTCAACTTGGCCAAGGTCCCAGAATGGACGGCCGTAAAGAATTTCTTCGGCCAAAACGGTATTGTCGTGCATATCGGCCTTTACGTTTTGGCTAAGATAGATGCGGGCCGGTAAGGTGACTGGAATATCGGCTGGGGGCGGCAAAATGTCGGTCGGCACGGTGGTGACGGTAGTCTTGACGGCCGGTTTGGGTTTGGCGGCTGGCTTTGGTGCTGTGATTTTGGCGCTGTCGACTGGATAAAGTTTGGCGAACTTGCGAATTAGGGAATTGAACTGAAGTTTCTTGAGCTCAGCCACAACAGCCTCTGGCTTAAAATCGGCGAGTTTGGATTTGTTGGGGTCAAACTCGACTGGTGCATCAAATTGAATGGTGGCTAATTGCTTGCTAATGAAGGCGAGCTCTTTACCCTCTTTGAGCTTTTTGCTGGTAGCGCCGGAAATGTCATCGACGTGCTCGTAAATGTTTTCGAGTGTGCCGTATTCTTGGAGGAGTTTGACGGCGCCCTTTTCGCCGATGCCGGGAACGCCTGGGATATTATCTGATGAATCGCCCTTGAGGGATTTGAGATCAAGAAACTGAGATTTTTTGAGGCCGTATTTTGCTTCGACGGCTGGGATATCAAACTGCTGAACATCCGAGAAGCCGCGTTTGAGCTGGTACATTTTGATATGCTCGTCGACGATTTGTAGCATATCAAGGTCGCCGGAAATGATTTCGGCGCGGACTCCCTTGCTCTGTGCGCTGCGCGCGAGTGTGCCAATAATGTCGTCGGCCTCGTAATCGTCGAATTCGTAGAGCGGAATATTGAAAGCCTCGAGTAGTTCCATTAGGTATGGAATTTGGGCGTAGAAATCTGGCGGAGCCGGCTTGCGGTTGGCTTTGTAGTCGGCATAGATTGCGCGGCGGCGACGAATGTTGGTCTTGCTTTTATCCCAAGCCACGGCAATGTATTCCGGTTCAAGCTTTTCGATAATCTCGATTAGCATGGCGGCAAAGCCATAGACGCCACCAGTCGGCGTACCGTCGGGTAATGAGAGGTGCCCCATGGCGTAATAGCCGCGATAGAAAACACTTTTGCCGTCGATGATGGTGAGATTATCTTTAAAATCCATGTATTTATTATAGCAATAAAAAACGGGCCGCCCATGGTGGGGCGACCCATCGATATTCTTTGCGCCGGTGTGCGCGAGATTATCTTAATGTTGCTTAGTTGGCGTGGGCGCCGAAGAACAAGTTACTGACAGCTTCATAGCGCTCGGCGAATTTCGGCGTATGCTTCTTGAAGATGCGAAGCAGGCTAGCGCCCAGATACTGCGGGTTCCCTCCCTTGCGCAGGTAGTCTGCCACGGCCGGCAGGTCGTAGCCCTGAGTGTCGTGCTTCATCTTCACGAGGACGTTGGTGGCAATTTGGGCGATGTCGTAGGCGGAATAGCCCTCCGGCAGATTGCGACCGACGTAGTGAGCGAGTTCGTCAAGCTCCTGGTTCTTGGTTTGCGCATTAATAAGCGACTTTTGTGGGTTTTCAGACATAATATTGGCCTCCTTTTTCATGTCTGACTTTCCAAAGATAATCTTGAAAAGTGCGTTTACCTTCACGGGATTGCAAAGGTATTTTTTATATTAACATCAATCTATGTCTTGGTCAAGTGATAGAATGGTCTAAATAACGGGTAGAGCCAAATGGAATTTTGGTTTTGACATGGTCGGTGCCGCAACTGTCGGCGTAGTGAATGGTGCGCGAGCCGAAACGCAAATTAATAGTATCGGCAGCCAAACAAAGGTTTTCCTGAGCGTCAATCGCGGTCTGATTGAAGCTGAGTTGAGCATCTGGTGCGGTTTGAATTTTATAGAGCGTGATACCGATGATTTGTAGTGGCGCCGGAAAGTCGGCAAAAAGCTGGCGCGCGATTTGCGTGATATCTTGGTCGGTATTGAAGGCGGTTTTGCCGAGATGGGCCCTGTGTAGGTAGAGACCGTCGTAAGTGTAGGCCCAAACATAAACGCCGCGTGCATAACGTTCTTTGCTGCGCAGGCGATAGCCAACATCTTCGGACAAGTGCATGATGCGAGCATAGATGTCGTCTTTGGTAAGATGCTTGCCTTCAAGAACGTATTGGCGACCAATAGATTTGATGTCGCTCACCCAATCGTCGACCTCGAGGCCGCGTAGGCGTTTGTACCACTTGCTACCATCAATGCTATGGCAGACCATTTTGACGAGGGTTTCTTCGTCGGCGTCGAGTAGTTGGAGTGGCGTAAAAATGCCGACCGCATTAAGGCGAGCTTGCATACGAGTGTTGATGCCGGGTAAATCCATTAATTTGAGGCTGGCAAAAATCTGGCGCTGATTGGTAGCGGTGATTTCATCAAAGCCGTCTGGCTTGTGGAGCTCGGCGGCGGTTTTGGCAAGAAAGCGATTACTGGCGACACCGATATTACAGCGCATCCAGCAGCCGATTTCGGTGCGGAGGCGGTCTTTGATTTCTTGGGCAAGTTCGGCATGTGGGCGTTGGCGGATGTGGGCCGGCGATTGGTTGAGATCGAGTACGCCTTCGTCAATGGATTTCATGACGACGATAGGTGAATAATCTTCCATAATGGCGCGAAGCTTTTGGTGGACGAAAATGTATTTGTCTGGCTCAGTCTCAACAAAAACAATATCCGGGCAAAGCATTTCGGCTTCGGCACGTCGCATGCCGACCTTGACGCCATGGGCTTTGGCTTCGTAGCTGGCGGCAATGACGCAGGCGTTGGGCGTGATACGGTTGCTGATACCGACGGGACGACCGCGCAACATTGGTCTGCTCTGCTGTTCGATGGTGGCGAAGCAGGAGTTGAGGTCAATATACATGATGTTGTTGGGCGGGCGATCAATCATAATGGTCTCCTTCGAATTCGAGATACCAGTTGAGGCTTTCGGTATCGAGGCAGAGGCGATAATCGGTGGCGCCATCGGTGACGTCGAAAGCATGGATGGTCTTGAGCCCGTCATACTTTGGATGGACGAGACCGATTTCACTAATAAGCACTTCCCTGCCGGATTCGGTACGAAAGGCGAGTGGCTTGCAGTGGCCGAGAATACTGCGCGAAAAAGTCGCGTCGACGTCGACTGGTTGATGTAAGTGATGCTCTTGATAATAAGTATCTTGATCCATAAAAATTCCTTGCGTTAGGGGTTAATAGATTGTGGGTGACGCAATATTGGCGTCGAAATTTTTATGAATCTGAACCAGGGGCCGAAGCATGGCTCGATTGATATTATTATATCAAATTTTAGAGTTGTACGATATTGACTTGGGTGCCGTGCTTTTCGAGTAGTTTAATGAGGTCTTTAGTGCGGAGCCAAACGGTGGCAGTGTTGTCGTTGGGGTGGGCGCTAATCATCTTGGTGG
>DEGE01000019.1:2596-8624 GCA_002351365.1 Candidatus Saccharibacteria bacterium UBA2834 | reverse complement strand
ATGTCTTCGGCGGAGGCGAAACTAAGGTGGCGGGTGCCCTGCTCTTTCTGAAATTGCTTGAGGTCGACGCGCTTTTCGTCGAGTACGGTAATGAGATAATAGTTGCGCTTTTTGTCATCGCGGACGAAGAGATTTTTAGTGCCAGCATCGGGATAAAGGATTTCGATATTTTCGCCATCGCCAACATGGAAAAGTGGCTCATGTTCGGTGAGCTCGAATTTAATATCTTCGTCCCGGAGGAACTGGCAAACTTCAGTCTTGTGCATTAGGGGTATTATACCAGATGAGGTTTGCTTGTGCTTTTAATGCGGTGATAGATGTCCTAAAGTAGTGGGCGGTTAGTATGGTGCCTTGCCTGAAAAATGAAGTCGTCCTCGCGAAGACTCCATTAAACGGCGTCCTAGACTAAGCTAGAGTCTTCGAAGAAAGAAGAAATTGCATGAGTATACGCTTATTGATATGGCGTGTGGAGGTGATTTTGACTTTGAAGATTAAAAGGTAAAGGAAATGCGGCTACGAGGGTAGCCGCAAAACCGTCTTAACCATCGTGCGCATTCTAGGTGCGCACACCTGTAATTATTATAGCAATTATTTTTCCTTCAGCCAATCTTGGAGACGTAAAAATTCGTCGTAATGGTCGGGCATGAATTCGTCCTGCGCAAAGAGTTTGCGGATTTGTTCGGCCGAGAACCAATGTGCGGAAGCAACTTCGTCGGCTTGAAGTTTGAGGTCTGAAATGTCGGCGTCGAGCTGGATGTAATAATCGTCCCAAAAGACTTGCTCTTCGTCGGAGCGGCCGGAATAAAAGAGCTGGAGTTGTTCGGGTGCGATATTGAGGCCGAGTTCTTCGGCGACTTCCGTGACGGCGCCCTGCAGGCTGGTTTCGCCGTGCTTCGGGTGGCCGCCGGTGGTAGCGTAAAGGCCATTGCGCTGCTTGGTGCGACGTTGGATGAGGAACTCGCCGCGACTGTTTTGGATGAAAATCAGGACAACATCAATGTAGTGTTGCGGCGGAATCGGGTTGCCAACGACAAGAGTTTCGCCAGTGAGTTGACGGTTTTGGTCGTAGAGGTCGCGGAGTTCGGGCATAAGGTGATTATAGCAAAAGACTTTGCTCGATAAGGCATGAGCGCTTTGATATAATTAAAATGTCATGGGTGGAGACATTGAGCTTTTTGAACTGAAGAAATCAAAGAATGAATATATCTCCTATGCCCTTTTTGAGGCCGTGAAAGATAAGGTTTCGGACTTCAACCTAGACGAATACAATGAATCGGTTCTTAAAATTCAGCGCGAAAAATATCGAGATTATTTTGACCATATTTTAGACGATGTGAACCCGAATATTAAATTGGATGATGAACAGATAAATGCGATTTTGGCTGATGAGGATCGCGCATTAATCATCGCTGGCGCTGGAACTGGCAAAACGACGACTATGACGGCGAAAGTAAAATATTTGGTCGACATAAAACATATAGATCCACGCGATATTTTAGTTATGAGTTATTCAAATCGCGATGTCCAGGAATTGCGCGATCGTATCAATGAAGATTTAAATATTCCAGCCGATGTTACGACCTTTCATTCTTTGGGTTTAAGATACGTGCGCCAAGTATTCACGGGTAAAAAATGTTATGTTGTAGAAGATAATTTGCGCCGGAGAATTTTTATAGATTATTTAAAGAAAGAAATTTATTCTTCTCCAGATAATCTATCTAAGTTTATGCACTTATTTAATGAGGAAACTACTGGTGACGAATATATCTATGGTCCATTTTTAAAAGAAAACTATCAGAATTATGCAAATTTTGATGAGTATTTTGAGGCATATAAGGAGCATCGTAAGAGCGAGACGAAAGATATCCGCAAAGTAATCGACAGTCGCGTCAGTTTTGATATTAATAACGCAACTCCGCGTACGTTAAAAGGTGAAAGAGTTAAATCTAAGGGCGAGGCGAGAATCGCCAACTGGTTATTCGAACATTGTATTGATTATAGTTATGAGGAGCTTTATGACGAAGTTTTGCCTGATGCGAATACTTATCGGCCCGATTTTACTTTAACTATTGGTGGCAATAAATATTACATTGAGTATTTTGGGTTATCGAATTCAGAGAATCCGACAGACCAAGATTATGAACGAATTCGAAAAATTAAAGAAAAGTTTCATAAGGAAAATAAAACAAACTTTATAGCGCTCGATTATTCCAGAGAAATAGATTATTTGGATGTGCTTGAACGAGAGTTGAATAACTACGGTATTAGAACAGACAAACGACGCAGTGATGCTGAAATATATGAAACGATTCTTAATCGCAATGAATTAGCAGAATTCTATCGACTCCAGAATTTCTTCTATCGAGTAATTGACAAAGTTAAGGCTTCTGACGTGCGAGAGGATTTTGATGCGCTCGTCAACGAAAGAATAGAAAAATGTAATGACATTGAAAATGCATCTTTGATGCAGGCGCAATATCAACAAATTCGAAAATTCTATATTTATTATGGCAAGAAGATTCATCGCGAAGAAGATCGGGTTGGTTTTGATTTTTCGGACATGATTTATTACGCACGAAAATATGTAAACACGCTCGATGAAACTCATTTTAATTACAAATATGTGATTGTTGATGAGTATCAGGATATTTCGTCTGATCGCTATGCTTTGGCGAATGCGACTGTAAGCAGAAGCGGCGCAAAACTTTTAGCTGTCGGCGATGATTGGCAGACGATTTATTCTTTTGCTGGTTCTAGAATTGAGTATGTTTACAATTTCCAGAAATACTTCAAGGGTGCAAAATTGTTTAAAATTACGAAAACATACCGTAATTCCCAGTCCCTGATTGATTATGCTGGTCAATTCATTATGCGAAATCCGAGCCAGATTAAAAAAGATTTACGCTCGGATAAAAATATTGCGGACCCATTTGTGTTTGTCGATTTTTCTGGAAACAAACATGAAGAATCGATGCACGACGAATTTGCTGCGCTAAGGCGTGCCATTATTCAAATACATAAACAAAGACCGAATGACTCCATCCTAGTATTATCACGTACAAATAGCGTTATTAAGCAGTTATTTGATTATGGTGACGGCTATTATCGTAAAGAATTAGGTACTAAAGTTTCATTGACGGACTTTCCTGACTTTCAATTTGACGCTATGTCGATCCATAAATCAAAAGGCCTGACGGCCGATTGGACTTTTCTGATTGGTCTTAATGCAAGCTTCCCGAGCGAGAATCGCCCAACATTCTGGATTGAGGATATTTTTCAACGAAAACCAGTCGATGAAGGCATTGCGGATGCAGAAGAACGGCGAGTCTTTTATGTAGCTTTAACTCGCTCTCGTTATAAGGTTATTTTATTCCGCGATACGAATATGAGGCGTCGCAGTAAATTTGTTGATGAACTATATGCTGCAGTGAGAGCTGGACGAGAAGAAAGATATAAATAATCAATAATGTGCGAAAGTGTTTCCGTAATGCATCATCGAATGAATCTCTCCTCTTTGAAGTAAGGTTTTTATTTCTCCTGGATAGCCTTGAACTTTTTTATTCCAGCTGTCTAGATAAACTTTTAAAATGTATTCGATCGCCTCTTCTTCGCTTCTACTGGACCAATTTCTGTTGCTTTTCCAATTGCATTGAAATGGTAGATTGTTTCCATTAGGTTGAAGTTTTTCGATTCGCTTTAATGATGTCCAGAATACATCGTTTGTTGCTCTCTTATTAACGACTAGGAAATAGTAATCGAAACCACTTCGAATATTACGGCTAATTATTTGGTTAAAATCCGTCCAATTGTCTGGCAGGTCTGTTATGCCTGTAAGTGCATATCCCATTCCTTGCTTTGATGAAAGATTATCTGCGGCACTATTTGTTAAATCCGATACCTTAATATTTATATAAATACTTTTTTGATTGACCTGAATCGAGAAATCATACCAGGCGCGTATTTGTGGTCTTTCAATTATTGCACCAAATGGAGACTTGTCGAGATGGTCTAGCAACTCGTTTTCGTTCTCTATGGAATTTACTCTTCCGTCGTCACTGTTGTTTGATAGGACTACTGGATTCTCTTTTAGGTAGGAGACTATGCTATCCAAATATCGTTCCATCGATAGGAGCCTCCATTAAAGATTTCTGGGCAAAAAGGAATCTGCCGCCAGTCATGAATCCGAGCGCATTCCAGTCAATACCATTGAGTGCGTCAGTAGCTTTTTGTAAATCGATATCCTTTTTCGGGAAAAGTGCCAAAACGGAGCCATCCCATCTTTCGCACTGATTTATAAAGAATGGTTTTTCGATTCTAGTTTTGCAGTTTACATATATTCTTGGGCTACCCTCTCTGAAATCGACCGGCCGCCCCCACATGTACCAAGTGTCTTTATCGAATGCTTTTATTCCTCGTTTTATGAGGATGTCTTTGTATTGCTCTAACGATTTATCGTATTTTTGATAAATCATTTTTCTGAGCGTTCCATTAGCTCTAGTTTTAGAGCATACAAACTCGATGCCGTTATCGTTCTGGAAATATTTATCTGCTCCGCTAACTGCGCCAACTTTTATGTCGAAGTAATCACCCAATCTTTCTTTTTGTTTTTCATTAACGAAAGATATTAGGCCGTCATTTTCAATAAAATTAAATAGCCCATCAAAAGTTTGCGTTTTTCTTGAAAAGTTATCTTTTTCGAAACGGAAAATACAAACATTTGGGCACGCTCCATCGAAGAGCTTTTCGTCACCATAATCATAAAAATCTGTTATTGTGCCTTTTTTAAACAAGAGCTGATTGACGGTTTTTGCAGAGGTAAGTTTTATGAAATCTCTCGGGACGATAAATATTAATTCGCCATGATCTTTGAGATGGTCAATGCATTTTTCAATAAAGTATAAATATAAGTTGGCTTGGACTTTTATTTTGGTTTTATGTTTTGGGGTGAATAATGAATTGTCTACGTAAGGTGGGTTTCCTATTATGGTGTCAAATTTTTCGCTTACCGGATAATCGAAAAAATCCATAATAAGCACATCTTTATCCGTAACTACATCGCCATCTATTTCAATAAATACAGAGTTGTTACTTTTTAGCTTTTTAAAGGACCCATTTCCGCAAGATGGCTCTAATAATCTGCCATTCTTGTTATTGATTAATGAAATACATTTATTTACTAGTTTTTGCGGAGAAAAGAACTGGCCGTATTTTTGCCTATGGCTCGCATTCGCAAATTTTTCGCGTGCTATGGCGCCTCCTGACTCTTAGCGCCACAACTTTCAAAAAGAAAATAAGACATCTTGCGATGTCTTGTTCGAAATCGAATTGCCGGTTACATCATGAATCCGGGAACATTACACCGCATGATGTCTTAAATCAATTTCTGCACTTAGACTGAAACAGCCTAACCGGAGCGATGAATCTTCCCGGATTTACGGGTTGTTTCAAAACGCTGCCACAAGTGCAGAATTGTAGCCTAAGTGCAAATTATTAAATTGATTTAAGACAATTTAATTATAACATCTTAAGCATCGGGGATGGAGGTTTTTATTGTACTCGTGCTTTATTTTATTGGTAGCTAATCTATAGTTAGGGAGCGCCGCATGGTGTCTTAGGTTGTTTGTTTAGAAAAAAGTAGCTAGCTTGCGCTAGCTACCAAAACAACCTTGAGATGTGGTTTCTAGAGCTACATCTCTTTAATATGATTATACCAAAAAACGCGCACAAGTGGCGCGTCGCGGTTTTGGTATAAAAAAAGAGCCCGTCCTCTTCCAGTTGCGCGAATGGGCGCAAGGAAGGTTGGGCGAGCTTCTTTTTAGTGACGGAGGAGCGAATGAGCTCCAAGGACGGCGTCTAACGCAAATGGGCGTCAGGTTGGACGGTGGGCTGGCTTACTTACTGTTTGCCGGTACCTCTGCAATAAGGGCAATCAGTTTCGGGTCCGAAGACGTGCGTAACCTTGCCGGTTCCGTTGCAGTATCTGCAATCGGGGCGAGAGGTTGAGCTGGGCCTGTAGCCAATGGCGCCA
>DEGE01000019.1:0-2454 GCA_002351365.1 Candidatus Saccharibacteria bacterium UBA2834 | reverse complement strand
GCAATAATTCAAGTATTTTTACACGTTTTTACTACTGTTAAGCATAAGCTTCATTGACTTTTCTGGCTATCTGTGGTATAATAGTAATTGTGACCGTATCCCATGGTCACGAATCTTTACAATTGAGGTGAATGCAATGAAACATCCGAAAACCGCTTTCGTATTCCTGTTGGTGCTGGCCGTAATCCTGGCCGGCGTAGTTATCTGGGCCGATCGTGCCGAAGCGAAGGCGCCGGCCGAAGTGATGACTTTTGAAGCCGTGCAGGAGCCGCATAACTTTGGGTCTGAAATCGAGATGGAGACCGAAATCGTAGACGACAATATTGTCCTGATGGACAAAACGATGTATGTGTGCGGTGATTGTGTGAATGAACGCACGGAAATGAATACCGAGTGCAAGGTTGCAAAGCGACTGCTGGCTGGCGAAGCCGTCACGGTTGTGGGGCAAATTGGCGATTGGTATATGCTGGGAAACGGCGACTACATTTCCGCCGATTATCTGGTAGATAGCTACGACGAAGCTATCGCGCGGATGCATGAAAACCATCGCGACCTGATCGTTTGCTCAATTTCGCGCCAGGAAGTTCAGTACTGGTACTATGGTCAGATGATTGCTTCTGGCAAATGTGTGACTGGCGACGCCGTGAAGTCGCCTACCCCGCTCGGTCTGTACTGGATTACTTCCCGTCAGTCCGATATCAACCTGATGGGTGATGATGGGCTGCATGCCGATTACTTCTGCACTTTCAATGGGCAGATTGGTTTTCATGATGCAGTCTGGNNAGACCGATTTTGGTGGTAGCTACTACCTAACGGCGGGTTCGCACGGGTGCGTACGTTGCGAATACAACCTCGCTCAGGCAATCTTTGAGAATTGCGTGGTCGACCAGACCGCCGTTCTCGTGATGCCGTAAAGACGCACCTTAGCGCCTGGACCATTTGTTGGCCCGGGCGCTTTTTTATTCTTCGGCGATGAGTTGGTCAAAGAAGGCCTTGGTCGGATTATAGGCAGCTTCGGCGGCGGTAGTATCTGGGAAATCGAGGGTTTTGATATGGCGGAAGACGACCTTGATGAGGTGTTTGATCTGCTCTGCCTCGGCGTCCTTGAAGTCAAGCTCAAGTGCAATGGTTTCGCCGAAATCGTTTGGCGCAATCCAGTCGAGACGGCCTTTGGTGACTTTGTAGTTGCGGTATTCGCGGCTGTTTTCGAGCAGGAATTTGTAGAAATAGAGCTGGATTTTGTACTTGAAGGTTGAATCGTTGGTGGACCATTTGTCGTGCGCTTTGCCGGTCTTAAAATCGGCCACGGTGATGGTTTTGGCTTCGTCATTGATCTCGATGCGGTCGATTTTGCCAGTAAGCGGAATGTCACCAACCATGATGTTTTCGGTGAAGAAACCGCGCTCGGATTCGGCATGCGTGTCGCGAATTTGATCGCCGCGCTCGGCGAGGAATTGCTTGAGCTCGCTATCACCGCGAAGATGGAGCTCTTCTTTTTCGTCCTTTTCAGCATCGGCTTCATCGACCATTTTGTGGAACTTGGCCATGGCGTCATCGTTGCTGATGTTTTCCTTATTAACGGCGTCCATGATCTCGTGAACGTAGTTGCCATAATTAAGGGCGGCGGAACTGCCGGAGCTGACGCCAATGACATAACGCTTGAGAAATTCGACTGGGCCGGCATATTCGAGGTCAATGAAAGTATTGAGATGAGTTGGCGAGAGACGGTAGTGCTCGACTTTTGGCAGCAATAAGTTGCGTTTGGTTTCGGTGTCTGGAATATAGCTATCGAACCATTTGTCTGGCGCGATATCTTCTGGTTCGAGCGGTTCGCAATCGCTTGGGATGACTTTGGCGAACTTCTCTGGCAGAACTTGGCTAATTGCGTTGCCGTCGGCGTCTTCACGGATGTCGAGGAATTTGAGGCGATCAGCGCTTTGCCCGGCAAAATTCGAGAGACTGTAAGTCATGACAAGCTTGGCTTTGGCGCGTGTGATGGCGACGAAGAAGACGCGCAGCTTTTCGTCGAGACTGTCGCCGGCTTGGTGGATGTGTTCCATGTTTTGTGGCAAGGAGAGACGGTCGCGGTTGCCGCCAGCGTCGCTCCAGTTTTTGTTATCGGCGGCAATTAGGAAGACGTATTCATACTCGAGGCCTTTGGATGAGTGGACGGTTTGCAGAATGACCGCATCGTCGCTTTCGTGATATGGCGATTTGTCGAGAACTTGAATTTCGGCGGCTTCGTAGGCGCGCAAAATATCGCGGAATTCGGCGAGGCGCATCTTTTGGCTGCGGTGGTTGTCTTTGCTAATAATCATGTCGCGCAGTGTGTTGAGCTTGCTGTAATAGTCGTAATTGTCTTCTTCGGCATAGATACGGTTGCTAATCTCGGCAATGATGTATTCGGCCGAGAAGCTGTCAATTTTGGCGGCGAGCTCGGAAACGAAAGTGCCG
>DEGE01000003.1:43577-43804 GCA_002351365.1 Candidatus Saccharibacteria bacterium UBA2834 | reverse complement strand
GTGACCTCTACCTCCTGCTCTCTCTGAGCGGCGAGGTTAGCCTGAGTCTGGCGTTCAATCTCGACAGCACCGGCACGGGTAGCCAGCTCCTTCTTGATTTCTTCCTGCTCAAGCGCAGCGGCCTGCTCGGCACGAGCTGTCTTACGATCGGTCTCGGCCTTGTATTCTGCCTTTTTGACGTCAGTGTCGCGCTTTTTCTCAGCGATTGCAACCTGCGCATCGAGCTC
>DEGE01000003.1:36120-43551 GCA_002351365.1 Candidatus Saccharibacteria bacterium UBA2834 | reverse complement strand
CGCGCATAGACTGCTTGGCGGCAGCGGCAATGTTAGCCGCATCGCGCTTTTTAGTTTCGCGGTCTTCTGCGGCCAGGTCACTGTAATAGGTGGAACCGTCGGCGTCTTCCACTTCGTGAATAGACAGTGTTACGGCAAGGCCCAAATCTGCCATCTGGCTAGAAATGGACTTTTTAACCTCATCGTCGAGCTGATCTTTTTCTTTCATGACCGCTTCGGGTGTCATGCGGGAGATAACCGCACGCACGCCGCCGGACACGATATCCAGAACAACCTGACGAAGTTCGTCCTCGTCTTTGTCGAGGAAGTTTGTAACGGCTTTCTGTAGAGACCCCTCAGTGTAAACGTCGGGTCCATAAGCTACGGCCCAATCCAGTCGAATCGGAACGCCACTTACGGTCTTCGTGACGTCACCCTCGACGTCGGCGGTACGGATGCAGCAATCGAATCGATCATAGCGCTGAAGTCCCGGCCAAACGATGCTGCCACCGGCACGGATGATTTTCGGGTTGCCGTTCTTGTCGGTAGCACCAAGGCCTGAGATGACCAGTGCCTCATTACCCTTCGCTGTTTTAACGAAGCCGAAGAGAACGATCAGAATGACTGCGATGACTACTGCTGCGGGAATAGCGATTGTAAGAATACCTGGCATAATTAATTCCTCCTTTAATAAATGTGCCACTGTGTAGGGTGTTCTTGCTGCGCAGAAAATCACTAACCATAAATACTCAAAATAATCTTAATGAACTCCCACGCGCTTGAATAAAATAGCATCAATTTTTACTAGTGTCAACTGTCAAAGCTCAAAAAATCCCCCAATTTCGGGGGATTCTTGATTCTTCTTGCAGAATTTAGCCGCGAGCGAAGTGTGCGAATGCACGGTTGGCTTCGGCCATACGGTGGCAGTCTTCTTTCTTCTTGAAGGCCGTACCGGTTTCGTTGTAAGCATCGACGATTTCTGCTTCAAGACGCTTGGCATATGGCATACCACTGCGTGCGCGGGAAGCTTGAACTAGCCACATCATTGCGAAGTGGAGCTGGCGATGACCGGCGANNNAATTTGATAGTTAGCACCACCAACACGGCGAGACTTAACTTCAAAATCTGGACTGATATTCTTGATAGCTTGTTCGAGTACTTCAACAGGATTCTCGCTCTTAAGCTTCTTGGCGGCACCTTCGATAGCAGTGTAAACTGCACGTTCGGCGACCTGTTTTTTGCCATCGAGCATAGATTTGTTGATGAGGCGCTGTACGAGAATGCTCTGATACTTGCGATCTGGCATTACTTTGCGCTGAAGGCTACTAGTAACTTTGCGTGGCATAACTACTTATCCTCCTTCTTAGCACCGTATTTAGAACGACCTTGTTTGCGGCCTTGAACACCTTGAAGGTCGAGTGTACCGCGGACTACGTGATAACGAACACCTGGAAGATCTGGCACACGACCACCACGAACGAGCACAACAGCGTGCTCCTGGAGGTTGTGACCTTCACCGCCGATGTAGGCCCAAACTTCCTGACCGTTGGTGAGGCGCACACGAGCTACCTTACGCAAAGCGGAGTTTGGTTTCTTTGGGGTTTTGGTGGTTACTTTTACACAAACACCGCGCTTGAGTGGGGCGGCTTGCTTGTAGTAACGAGTCTTGAGCGTATTCACGATAGAACCCAAAGCTGGAGCGGAGCTCTTCTTTGCGGCCTTTTTGCGTGGCTTACGCACTAATTGATTGATTGTTGGCACAAAAAATCCTTTTCTTAAAATTTGATATTGCTGAATAAAGCTCTGTTGTCCAGCATTAACAAACAGAGCTTACGAAACTCTTGCGAGTATTTTATCAGATTTTTTACGCTTTAGCAAGATTTTAGTGATTATGGTCGCCGTGACCGCCGCCACCGTGATCCTCATATGCTTTGCAGTTTGATTCGTCAAACGAGAACACGACACCGTCCGTATTCATACCGCGTTCAGTAATAATCTTTTTAAAGTCTTCGACAGCGGCGTTTTTGGCGGCCTCATCGTCGCAATTTGCATCCACGGCTAGCAATATGCCAGTACTATGAGTTGGATGCGTGGCCTTGTAGATTTGTTTCCCGTTTTCGATTTTCCGATATGGGAATAAATCTTCAAGATTTGCATCAATCGACGAGTTGTCGTTTGTACCTATACAGAATGTGTCCGGATACTTTGATTCTTTGACATTCGCGCAGTTGAGCGATATTGCGTATGGTGCGCTAGAATCGTGAATTATATATACCCAATAGGTTGCTTTGTTATTTTCGACATCCATCAAGAACTCAATTTCGGTTTGGCTATCAGATTTTCCCGAATAGTTAGTTTCCTTGTATGAAGATTCGCGCACAGATGCCTCGATTGCTTCGTTTTCGGGCGTATTGTAATATTCTTGCAGCACGCGTCGTAGCTCTTTCTGAACGCGCTTAAAATCTTTCTCATCAACAACGCTGTCTTTCTTGATTTCTTGCTTGTTTACGATATCGATTTTATAGTTTTCGTCTGTAAGTTTAGGAATCGCTAGGCTCAGGCCAACAATTACAAGAACGAAGGCTACGAATATGAGAACAAATACTTTTATGCGTTTTTTGATTATTGCTTCTTCGTTCATTTCGTTCTCCTATTTCAAAATATTGTCCGTATATGCGTAATACATGTTTGGGTTATCTTTCCAAGCAGATAAACTATATTCGTGAGCGCCAATCCAGTCGAACGCTGTATCGCATCCCGCTTCGCCGATAAGGATAGTTCCTGCCGATTCGTCCACGTTTAGAACTACTCCAGTATGTCCATCGCCACCATGAGAACCACTGTTGTGGCTGAAAATCGCGTATGCTTTCGGTATATGTCCGCCATCTATAAAGCCTTGATCTGAGGCCAGCAAGGCCGATACGACATTGGCTCCATCTGGCAATCCATCCGAATGCGCCGTAGTGTAGCGGTTGACGAAGTATAGCGAAAATTCAACGCAGTTTGTTAGACAGTGGCCACAGCCATCCGGGAAGCTATTTGGTGCAATTCCCCACGGATCGTCTACTTGTGGGCATGGTAAATCTTTGTATAGTTGCATAAATTCATCGGCTTGCTGTTGATTCATGCCGCCTGCCGGTAAACTGCCAGAACTACAGGTCGCCATACCGGTACCGCCGTCTGAATCTGGCAACTTTTCCCAGAGTTGGTTCATAACTTCGATAGTCCAGGTGTCAGGTTTTACGTTGGTTCCGTTGGTATTATCGATATGTAGGTGAGATTGAGTGTCCTGAGCACATTGCGGCGCGCCGACCTTTGAAATTTCTTGTCCGGCTTCAACATGGTCGCCAGCATTAACCTTTGATGCGGCATAATCTAGATGTCCGAGCCAGTAGTAGTTTCCGTCATCGCCCTCTAGACCGATTTGACCGCATTTGTCATACCAATCCGTATTGGAAATATTGTGATATTCGCTAGAGTAAGCGATCGTGCCGCTCGTAAATGCTACGACTGGCGCGCCGGCCGAGAAGTACATCATGTCTCCTTCGGAGCCGCCATATTTATCGGCCTCATCGCCGGATATCATGCTCATCTTTACGCCCATATCTAGCGCATGATAGTCGTGATGGCAAGATAGCGATGGGCAAGGCAATCCAGATAGTACAGAGTCGAAATTGCTTGCATTAAGGTAGTTTGATTTAGTTGCGCCGGCTAGCGGGAATGCATAAGTATGGCCATCGATTTCCATCTTCGTGACGCCGCCAATAGATTTATCGCAACAGGCAGACGATTGTGCTCCTGCCGTTGAGTTACCGTCAGGCGCATCGCCGATTTCATAGCCGAATGGGTCGCCGCTCTTAGCGTCAGGGTCGGCCCATTGATAGAAAATCCATTTCGCGTGATCGCCGAATAGCTCTTCAATCTCCGTTACTCCACTCTTGAACTGGTCGCGATCCTCGACGTTAATTTCCGTGCCCTCATTGCGAGCTGCAATCCATTGCGAAGTACCTGTAGCAAATTGAACGACTTGTGGCGGAATGGTGCGATTTCCCTCGATTAATACATCTTTAACGGCGTCAATATACTCCGCAGACGCATCGTAGTTTTCGTCATATTTTGCACCCGTGCCAGAATCGTACCAATGGCTGGTTTTTACGTAATTGATTAGTCCTTCAATTCCTTCACCATAACTTGAACCGTATTTATCGAAGCGGTTAGCCATCTGCGATGCGGTTGTTTTTACTTCCGCGACGGAGCCGGCGTTTTCGTTTGAAATCATGGCGACCATACCCCGCGCCTGCCCCTCAGTCATCATGAACTTATTGCCATTCCAGACTGAACCACTACCGGTTGTGCCGTTTTTCGGATCACAACATTCTTCAGCCGTCATTGCGACTGCACCATTATTAACTACGTCGATGTACATTTGGAAGTATTTTTTGGCGATAGATTCATCTTTTTCATGTACGCCGTCGGATGCAAGGAAAAATTCGTCTTCATGTCCCTTCGTCATCGCTTCCCAGTCGGCAACGAGCGTATCAGAGTTAGCCTCAGCAAAACTTTTAATTTTTGAGTTGAAATCATCGTAATTGCCGTCTCTGGTGTGCGCCGTCATAAATACAACCACTTTCGCACCCTTCTGGATTGCGGTATCGTGTACGGTCTTAATTTGTTCGTCCGTAACATCCCAGTCATTTGACCCTAGCGCGAAGACAAATATATCGCGCACGCTATCCATACCTTCGAGTATTTTCATACCGTTAGTACTACCTCTGCCTTCTGGCTCGTCGTGGTTAAACGACTTGCCACTTTGAGCATTCAGCTCAATATTGGGCAGCATTTCTTTTAGGGTAGCTTCCCAAATTGCCGTCAACGAGTCACCAATCCAAGTGACATTGTTACCGTCGGTAATCGTGTATCCGCCTGTCCCTTGTGCTGTGGTGCCTTTGCCGGCATATTCTTCATAAATATCTCTTGCGGCAGTATTACGGTTGGTTACGCCCTGATATAGCATGCCACCGTGGTAAATTTTATCTTCATAATATTGTAGTGGCTCGGAGCCATTTACGGCACGCTCAAAGTGGACCAGGAATACTTCTGCGGCATATTCTGGCTCATGTGGATCGCCGTCTTTTTCCTTGATTGTACTCTGCCATTCTTCGGAATTATTTTCCATCGCATAGTCGAGCTCGATCTGTAGCAACTTATTAAAGTCATCTTCTGGAATGCTCGAGTCATCCTCCCAGTATTCTGTACCGGTATATTTTGTTAAGCCGGCTTCATCAATTCTGTGTTTGAGTTCCTGGGCATACTCCCAGTACCACTGGAACAGGCCCCAATATGATGAATTGCTTGCGCGCGAAATAATAAAGCCTGATTCGCCAAAGGCATTACCCAGAATTCCGGCCGTCTGAGCATCATTGAATCCCTTGCCAATAAAGTAGTTCCACATTTTTTCTTTTGTGTCATTACCGGGGAGAATTGTACTTCCGCCGGACTTGCCGCCAACGCAATCGAGAGGATTATAAAACATGATATTATTCGCGGCGAATTTATCAATAAATTCCTCTACGTCGTTATATGTTTTTGCGACCACATACTGGTTTGGTGGCAAAATAACTAAAGCCGCCGCTGCCAATAAGACAGGGGAACGAAAAGCTCTTGTCGCCCTTAGCCANNACTAAAGCCGCCGCTGCTAATAAGACAGCCGAACGAAAAGCTCTTTCCGCTTTTAGCCATATTTTTTTAGCGTAAATTGTAGATAACTTGATACCCATCCAAGTCAAAGCCCTTCTCTTCAAGTTTTTTAGCTATCGCTTCTTTCAGTAACTTTTCATTTCCCTTATAGCTCTCGACATAGAGGCAGAAGATTTTTTTACATTCCGAAAACCCAGTTCCGTCCGATATCTTGTATTTGTAATTGTCGACTCGCGCAACCTCTTTGTCTGCATTCATATTAAATATGCCCTCAATCGGCAACTCCGCGAGGATGGATTTTTTATGATTAAAGCGACTAAGAAACGCTTTGACTTCGGCATCTTCGATATTATTAAGAATTACGATATCGGCTTCGCTCGATTCAAAATACTCTAATCCTTCCGAGAGATTTAGTATGTAATCATTAACGATTGTGGTGCCATTATTTTTGACCGTAAATTCGATTTCTTTAGCTTCAAAGCCTTCCTGGCTTATGTTGGCCTTATACGTACCTGGTTGCATTTCATACAGCCCGTTCCGGTAATCTTTTCCGTTAATTGTAATAGTGGCGGATGTCGGCGCAATATTTAAGCTTACGCGCGGTTTTGCTGTTGCTCGATCCATAACTGGCATTAGAGCAAAAATTATTATTATGATGGCGAAAACGCCGATTATCCCACCTAGCGACAACAATAGTGCGCGATTGTGTTTATCGACGAAATCCAAGCACCTCTCGGAAAATGTCATATTTATATTTTAACATAAACGCGATGCGCAAAATACAATATTTATTTATGCAAAAAAGGAGGCCGAAACCTCCTTAGACTTAGGTGATTTTGTAATATTTAAGATACGTACGTTGTTTTCTGAGCAGGCTTATGAGCAATTTATTCCTTTTGTCATTTGGGTCGAGCTCTGCCAGAAGCCAATCGATCTTTTGGTGAATATTCATTAGCCCAATACGCTCTTTTTGAAAGTTGTAATCCATCACCATAGTGTTCAAAGTGCTAGACCTCGGGAAATCCTTTTCCGAAACTTTTTCGCCTAACAGCCCATCTAAGCGTCGGTGTAACTTTGTGTGCTGCGTCGTGCGCATTTTTACCACAAAGACGCTTCGGAACTCTTTTGCATCACCCAAGATGTCTTTCCAGATTCTCTCGGGGAACAAAATATGATGACGGTTATATTCTGGATTTCCTCTGCTCACGCATAATCACCTCCCCTCCATGCGCAATCTCATCAATAAGTCTAGCTTAATAATACAATAGAAGTTACTTTTTGCGCTCAACAAAAATGCGTAGCTCATGATAATAGTATGCATTTGCAACTATGAAGCTAATCACAAAACTAATAAATACTGCTGGCATCGTTAAGGCTGGGAATTCAGAATAATTACTACAAAAACCGACTATAGCAAAAATAATTAGCGCAAAGAATAATGAAATCGGAATGAAGTATGCAATAAAGAATATGGTTTTACCGTAGGCTGTTTTGCCAAACTTGATTAACTCTTTGCGGATGCCCGCAATGTCTTTTTCGTAAATTGATGCCATTATCTTATTCCTTTTCTAGGTTAATATATTTTTGCAACCACTCTCTTAAGCTGTCGGCTCCTTGGTAATATGGAATGTCTTCGTCGGATTCGGCGTCAAGATAATCTACGATTTCGCCGCGGTTAATAACAGCTGCGCTTGGTAAATATTTTATGGTTTCAGACGCCAAACTGTTTTTAAACTCGTCACCCTTTAGGCCATA
>DEGE01000003.1:23028-36035 GCA_002351365.1 Candidatus Saccharibacteria bacterium UBA2834 | reverse complement strand
ACGAATGATTTTTGCTCTTGTATTAATTGGTTGTATTCTTTGGCTGTTATCTCGACTAATTTTGAGCCGTCATATAATTCTTCCTCGAGGTTGAATTTTACTATTTGCTTCGTAACAGGAGGTTGTTTAACTTCATCATTGTGCTGCCGCCAAATATACATACCGGTTATGCCCAGTAATGCGACGATGCCGACTATTACGATTGCGATTTTCTTATTTTTCATTTAAGTACTCAAAATTTATATCGTGATATGGAACTTTCCAGAAATCATACGATATGACGCCGTTATCATCATGCTTGATCTGGATATTGTGCTCACCTTCGTAGTACCAATAGCCGCCAACGACCCAAATTTTATCCTTATCCCAACCGAGTTCGGTTAATAATTCCTTCGTCATGCCGGCATAACCACCGCCGCCACACATCAAGAAGATGTTTTTGTCCTTCGGAAAATAGTATTCCATAAAATCCATCGACTCTTTGTAATTTGCGATAATCTTATCATCTTGGCGCGAAAATAAAGTATTACCGCTGTAAGCTTCGCCGACCTCTGGCGGGAGGCCAGTTGCCTGAATTAGTTTTGGATACGGCACAACCTCAAAGCCGTCAACATACCCAGACAAGTAAGAATCGCCGCCAATTGCCTCATATGATGCAGTATCGACTAGCATGCGCATATCGCGATAAACCGAATCGTCGCGCCCGAGATATTCATCAATATTTGATTCATTAATGTTTTTATCGATGCCGAGCTGACCGCGCAAGCCGCCGGTTTTTTCTGGAAGAGGTAATTCTGCGGCTGTATTGTTTTCGTCAATCGCTGTCTTTGTGCTCTGGACGGCGCCATAGATGCCGAAGAATAATACCGTAAATAGACCGCCCACCGCAAAGAATACTAGTAGGATGTTGAGAAATTTCTTCATGATACCTCCTTTGTTGCTTCTATTATATAAGAGCATCACTATTTTTGCACGTTATTTGACATTTCAAAGCATAAGTTGTGTGGTATAATAATCAAACATGAAAGCCGAACATTTAAGCCTATCTTTTGGCGCTTCAAAAATCTACGACGACTGTTCGTTTCATTTTGATGCAAAAGATAAAGCTGGGATTGTCGGCGTGAATGGCGCTGGTAAGACTACTCTGTTTAAAATCATTCTCGGCCAGCAAAAGCTAGATGAAGGCGAAATCGAATTACCTTCGCTTCGCCTAGGCTACTTACCGCAAGAGATTAAAATTGAACCCGCACACGAGAATATCACCGTCTGGGAGTATATCGCGAACGGCCGCCCCGTCGACGATTTGCAGGAACGCCTCAACCAAGAGTACGAAAAATACGCCAAATACCCAGAAAGCAATGCCATATTAGCTCGCATTAATGAATTGCAAGACTTAATTGACTCATATGATATCGCCAATTTTGACAACGAGCTCCTGAAAATCGTTGAGAAGATGAATCTCGGTGACTTAGTTGACATGCGCGTGAAAGATTTATCTGGCGGCCAAAAGTCTAAAGTAGCTTTTGCTAAGGTATTATTTGAAAATGCCGGATTGCTACTATTAGATGAGCCTACTAACCATCTAGATGCTAGCACGAAAGACTTTGTGGCAAACTTTTTGCGTAATTATAACGGCATGGTATTAGTAATTAGTCATGATGTCGATTTCTTAAATACTGTCACAAATAAAACACTTTTCGTAAATAAAACCACCCATAAGATGAAGGTCTACAATGGTAATTATTCCGTATTTAGGCGCCAATATGCCGAAGAGATGGCCGAAAAAGACCGTCGCATTTCACTCCAGGAACGCGAGATTAAGCGTATTCAGGAATTCGTCGAGCGAGCTCGAAATGCTAAGCGCTCTAATACGGCGCTGATTAAGCAGGGTCATGTTCGCGAGAAAATGCTCGATCGCAAAATGGCCGAACTTGAAGTGCGCGAGCAAGAATATCAGCGCGTCGCAATCAATGTTGAGCCATCCAAACAAAGTAATAAAGTTCCGCTCGAAGTGCAGAATCTAAGTTTTCATTACGACAATAAGCCTGCGCTATACGATAAACTATCATTCTCTCTTACGCGCGGCGAGAAGTTCTTGATTTGTGGGGAAAATGGTATCGGCAAAAGTACGCTGCTCAAATTAATAGTTGGGCAGCTGAAACCTGATGACGGTTCAATTATTATTGGCAATAATACGTCTATTGCGTACTATGCGCAGGAATTTGAAATTCTCGACGAACGCGAGACCATCATGGATAACGTGAAATCGTATGATTTCACAGATACCGAGATGCGTTCGATTTTAGCCAATTTTCTATTTCATGGCGATGACGTTAATAAGAAAGTTTCAGTCTTATCGCCCGGCGAAAAGGCGCGCGTGGCACTTTGTAAGATTTTGACCAAACGCGCAAATGTTATTATCCTCGATGAGCCCACGAACCATTTCGATCCTGAGACGCAAAAAATTATTGGCGAGAACTTTAAGGATTATTCTGGTACGTTGATTGTTGTGAGCCACAATCCTTCTTTTGTCGAACAAATTGGAATCACTCGTATGCTCATCTTGCCTAACCATGAAAACGATAAAGTGCCGTTGGCGCTTATCAAGAATTATTCTCGTGATTTACTCGAGTATTATTACTATCTGAACTCTGATTTGGTCTAAAATATAATGCCCGAAGAACAAAAAAATACCCATTCGGGTATATTTTATTCTTTTTGGCTGGGGATGAGGGATTCGAACCCCCGAATGGTGGGACCAGAACCCACTGCCTTACCACTTGGCGAATCCCCAACGGTCTTTGTCATTTTAGTACATTTCTTTCAAAAAAGCAAAATGCCCCGGGCGCAGAAACGTCCGAGGCATCCTGGTCGAGGTTGATGGGCTAGAATCCGAAGGTCTGAAGGCGCGTCAGGATGATGCTTTCCGAGTCGACCTCTTCAGTGGCATGGTAATGATAGAGATCGGCCACATCAGGCTCAAAGTCATACATGCCGTCGTAGTACTCCTCATAGGCGTCTTCAGTGGAGTTGATGCGGTCGAGCGAAAACACGGCCTGAATCCACTGATTGTCATAGATTCCCTGGTCGCCCAGATGCGACATCGGCGCGGAAACGCTCATCGCAACAGGTTGAAGCGCGGAAACCTCCTCCAACTTGACATCCTTGCAGTCGTAACAGACCACGACATGCGTCGGATCTTCATCCGTGATGCGGAAACGAATCAGCTTGTCATCCTGCCCGTAAAGCCTGCCGATTAGGCAGCCGANNAGCCAATCGCCGGCACCTCGTTAATGCCCAGCGACTTGAGAAGACCATCGTAACGGTAGTCGATCTTGTCGAACAGAAACGCCGTATAAAGGCCGCCGCGCTTCTGGTAGGTATGATCACCAGCGTGCAGCTGAAGCCCGCAGAAGGTAGAGGTCCAGCCGTATTGCGTGCGAGTGCCTTCGGGCTGTGCTTCCATCTTGGTCGTGCCACGTGCGGGGTAGAAAATCTTTGAATCTTTCATACTAGTCACATCCTTTCAAGGTTCGAGCGGGATTGCTCGCTTCATATTTTATAATATTTCTGAGTTATTGGCAAGCGGGCTTAGTTTGATTATTTCAGTTTTCATGGTATAATTTATATCAGTGGAAACGCCTATTCCGGGCGTTTCGCGCACATTTCGAAAGGAGGAATTATGGATGAGAACAATATCCGTAACCGATCTTGTAACCAAAGACACCAGTACGATTATCTCGGAACTCGTAGAATGCAAATACTCGATCCTCGACTCGCTCGGCTGTCATCGTCTCTGTCAGGAGATGTACCTACCGGGATTAGCAAGTCGCATCCTCTGCAAGATGATTATTCGTCGCGCCGGAGATCGCAACTCTCCGCAGTGGGGCCAGCGAGTTAAAGCTGGAATAATTAAGCTGTTTTCCTGGGCGGCACCGACCATGATTCATGGGGCTCCTCCCAAACGCAGTAGCGGAGGTGTCGTGATAGGCTTCAACCACCCATCGCTTGGCGAGATACTGCGCCTAATTGACTTTGTGGCGCGCTATTACCCCGACATGCCTTATGTGTTTCCGGTTAATCTTCCTTGGTACGAGGCGCTTTGTCCGATTATGAGCGAGTTGAATGCGGCCGGCATTTATCTGACGCCAATGATTACGCCGTCCACATCCAAGAAGATTCAGAAGACGAATCCGGATGTAGATATGGATGCCGTGAAAACACTGTCTAGCCAGTTCAAGACTGCCTACTTCGAGCTCTGCAAACAAAATTGCGATCGAGCCGTGATACTGGTTGCACCGAGCGCCACACGACAAAGAACCGTCTTCGCATCAAAAGAAGCGATGCTTGGCGAAGAAAAAATCGAACCACCCACCATGTCCATGATTGCAGCCATGTTAGGGCACACAAAGGCTTCTGACTGTTATTTTATTCCTGTTTCCGTTAAGCCGCCCAAAAACTTCAAACGTGGACTAAATCTTTTCAGGCGTTACGAACTTAAGCCTGGATCCAGCATCAGCCTGCAGGAAGCGAGCCGCTTAGCCAGAGAGCGCTATGGCAATGGATTCCGCGGACATCACTTCGATTTAGTCTTCTTGGAGAAAATTGCTGCTGGTTTGCAAAAAATGGACGCCGATTATCTCATCTTCCCCTCGTAACTTTTACTATAAGAAGGCCGCCAAACAGCGGTCTTTTTATTGACTTTTGTAGTGTTTATGGTAAAATATATAGAGATGTAGTCACCTGCCCAGTGGTGACGATTTTGCACTTTAGGAGGTGTAATTACTATGAAGGTTTTACGCAATATTCTCTCTGCCCTGCTCGCCGCTTTCGTAATTGCCTTGCTTTGCTTGCTCGTTCATCAGGTACAGGCCATGCAATACCGCGACGCAATCCAGGAGGCGCTGCAGAAGCACAAGATCATTACCGTCGACGACTCCGACAATATTCAGAACTACAGCATCGCGCAAGAGCTTTTTAACGTCGCNNCGACAGTAAATTTCGATAATTACTATGCGAATTTGTCGTCTTACGACAGAGAAAAGCTTCCCGAGTTCTATAATCCCGAGTCGATGTTTCTCGAGTATATCGATGGCAAATGGGACGGAAAAGCGTCTAGTCATAACCATACACTGGTTTTTGACGACGGCAGCATATTATCGGCCGAAATCCTTTTCGACAATATCTTACATGTGTCGTACGATGACGGCCTGCTGTTTCTTGACGAACATGACTATTATTTAGCGCTGCCCGAGCACCACTACAATCTCTATTTTCTGCCAGATGGCACAAGGGTTGGCAGTCCGCACCAGCCAGCCGCATTTGCGGCAAAATCTACTGACTTTGACGGCTGCATGGTCTTTGGCGCAAAAACGGTCTATGCCGTAAATGGCGCAGAAGTCACATCGCGAAATCTGCATTTCGACTTCCAGGACGACGTTATTCAGTGGTTTGGCTTCGATAATGGCGTCTTCGTCTTTGTCGTAAAATCTGGCGAAACAATTGAGCTATGGCGTTGCATCCGTGGCGAGATGGATCTCGTAGATTTCGCTAAAAGCGGTATGTCCTTAAGTTCCGTTGGATACCATAAGGGCGCAGATTACGTCCGAGCGACGTTCAATGATCACGCGCTGACTTTTGCCCCTAACGGCAACTTCACTTATCAAGAGATTCCCGACAACACTCAAAACGATTAACTGGGCACGGGCCGCTTCGGTGGCCCATTTTTTATGTTTATTATTTCGCTTTGTGATATGATAGAATTAGTTAAACATAAGTACAAAGTTAATTTTTTTAAGGGTAGGCACGTGCAAGATCAAAATCCAAAAAAAGTTTATCATCCTCTCGATAGTGTCGAGGATGTTGAAGAGTTTTATCAGTCAATCCGGCGCGAAAAACTTACACATAAACTAGCGCCAGAACGTCCTTATTGTTATTGGACAATTGAAACTTATGACAAGTCTAACGGCATCCGCGGTGGTGGTGNNTGGGCTCGGTGTATTAGCAGCCGATATGCGTCGCGTTGCCGAACAATTACAGGTTCCATTTGTGCTAGTGACTCCTTTTTACCCTTGGGAATCACATCAGCGCATGGAAAATATGGAGCAGATAGACTACCATACCGAAAAACGCTACCAGGATTATGGTTTTAACTTTGTCGATACAGTAAATGTAAAAACTGCGACTGGAGCGGTTGCGCTTGACGTGATCGAGAAACGGCTTGGTAGTTCCCGCTTCTTGTGCGTAACTGAGCCAAACTTCGGCGAACTATATTCCGGCGAATCTGGCTCAGACCATCGTCTTTACCAGGAAGTTTCACTCGGCTTTGGTGGCTATAAAGCACTAAAGTTAGTTGGCTGCCGCCCAGGCATTATTCAGCTAAACGAAGTTGCCACCTTCTTCGCTGCCGTAGCTCGCCTTGATGAACTAGTCAGTTCTGGCATGGATTTCTACGAGGCGGTAGTCTATACGCGTAAGCATACTTTATATACAAATCACACCCTAGTGCAGGCGGCTGAGGCCACCTTCCATTATGATCAATTCGAGCGTTATGTTTTTCCGAATATTAAGTCCGTATCCGTCAAACGCTGGCTTTCCGACAAGTTCACTGACGGCATGATTCGTCTATCGACACCAACCGTCGAGATTGCCGAACTACGCTCTGGTGTGTCCAAATTACACGCTCGCGTTGCCAACTACCATGACATTAACGGCAACAAGATTAAGTTCAAATCAATTACGAACGGTATTCATATGCGTACTTGGACTTTGCCGGAAATTATGGATTATTATCATACGCACGGTATCTTAGACAAGTTTGATTTGCCAACAATTCGTGGTTTCGAGGAAAATATCGAGAAAATCACTGCCGATGATATTCGACACCTAAAGAACTTAGGCCGCGAAAAACTCAATGAAATTCTCGCACATCGCACCGATCAGTACGGCAATCCTGTCTTCATTCCACGCGACGCAATGCTGTTCGATTTTAAGCGGCGTTTCGTAGACTACAAGCGACCATGGTTACCATTCACGGATCCTAATGAACTCGCGCGTATTTTGCAAAATCACAATGCGCACTATATCTTAGCCGGCCGTGTCCATATGGGCGACACAACAATGTTCGGTAAACTCATGGACTTGTTGCACTTAATTAACCAGAACCCAATCCTAAAAGAGCGCGTTCATTATCTACCAGATTATGATGAAGAACTTGGTTTAGCGCTTTCGCTTGGGGCAAACTCTTCCATTAATACTCCTATCGTTGGTCTCGAGGCTTGTGGTACAAGCTGGATGAAAGACATCGCTAACATGGGCATCCTGATTTCTACACATGACGGCGGTGTTGCCGATAAACCAGCCGATAGCTATCTGACAGTCGATGGCAAGAACGAAGCGCAAGAAGTTAAAGAACTTTATCGCCAAATGGAAGTTGCCGCCAATGCCTGGCAAAACGACTTCGACTTGGAGTACTGGATCCACAAAGAGCTTACCGCCTATCTTGATGTGATTTCTGGCACTCGTATGATGCGCGATTATTTGAACTATTTGTTCTAAAAAAAGAATGGCCAGCATTTGCAAAAGTGCTGGCTTTTTGTTATACTCTTGACAAGAGTCCGTTAGGACTATTTTTTAAGGGAGCAACTAATGGCAAACGTTACACGAATTAAGGCAAAAGACGACGCTCCAAAGAAAGAAGCAACTAAAGAGAAAGTCGTCAAAAAGCCAGAAACTGATGATCTCGAAGAGATTACTCCTACCAGAAAAGTCACCGTCAAAGCTAAAGGTAGCGAAAACAAAAAAGTTATCAAAAGTAAGCTCGAACAACAAGCCGAGCACGACTTAGAAATGCGCGAAAAAGACAAAGCCGAAAAACGCGCTATCAAGGAAGAATATAAGGCTAAAAAGGCTAAAATTAAATCTCAGCTCAAAAAGATTAAGAAGACCACTTCCAAGGAAGACGCAAAGCGCATTAAAAAGAACGTTAAAAAAGAGCTCAAAGAGCTTAAAATCGAGCACCGAGATGAGCACCCAGGCTATTTCCGCGGCGCAATTCGCGAAATTCGCCAAGTCCGTTGGCCAAATCGCAAAGAGACCTGGAAATTAACCCTTGCCGTAATCGGCTATGTAGCAATTGCAGCAATCTGTCTTGGCCTGCTCGACGCATTGCTCAAGCTTGCATTCAATAAACTAATCGGAGGAAACATGTAATGGCCGTTAACCGTTATGATGACACACGTGCCTGGTATGCAATTTCGACATACTCTGGCTACGAAGACAAGGTAGCCGATTCTATCAAGCAACGTCTTGATACGGTTGACTTTGCCGACAAAATCTTTGACGCTTTGGTGCCAAAGGAAAAGCAAATCGAAATCAAGAATGGCAAGCGCCGTATTGCCGACAAAAAGATTCTTCAAGGCTATGTCCTAGTCGAAATGAAGCTTTCGGATGAAACTTGGTATATTATTCGCAATACACCAGGTGTTACCGGCTTCGTCGGTACTGGCACCCAGCCAACCCCTGTTTCGAATAAAGAAGTTGAGAAGATCAAGAAACGCATGGGCGTCGAAGATCCTAAGTTTACCGTTAATTACGAAGTCAATGAAGTCGTCTCCGTTACAGACGGTCCATTCAAGGGCTTTGAGGGTACAATTTCCGAGATTGACGCTAGCAAGGGTAAGCTAAAGGTCATGATTTCGATGTTTGGTCGCGAAACCGCCGTCGAGCTTGACGCACTTCAAGTCAAAAAGATTGACGACTAACACTTAAAAACTCGGCCACCTGGTCGAGTTTTTTGATGGCATGAATATACCTTTTTTGCTTATTTTATTAAGCTGATATAAAATTTAAGCATGAGTAAAATCTCCGAAAAAGTCTTGTCTACCAATAGCGACGACAAAAAACGTTACGAAGAGCTCTATTCGCTCCAAAGCGATGCGGCCCAAGTTAGCCTAAATATCAAAAATAAGTTCAAAAACCTTATTACGACCGAAGAGTGCTATATTTTGGTAGTCCTAGCGGTAATTATCCTTTACGTAGCGGCCTTTCGCGCGGGTTGGGATGTGTCATCGATCGTTGTAGTTATTCTAATGATACTCTTTGAGGTTTTAGCAACCGCACTACTGTTTAAGTCACTAAAGGACGCCAAAGCGCTAAAGTCCAAGTTAGCCGGTAAAGTAGATGAGGTATTTTTAACCAAGGTTAAATTAAAAGTCAACCACAAAGATAGTGGCGAAGAGGACGAGATTAACGTTGAAGACATTAAGGGAATTTACGTCACTAAATACAATATCGTAATCTTGGCGAGGCCAAGCTCCAACAAGAAAACCATCTTCCTTGATAAATCCTGTTTCAGCGACTTAAATGCCGAAATTGAGAAATGCGAGCTATCCGAACTCGTTCATCTCGTTAAATAAGAAAATACGGCCCGGGGCCGTATTTTTGTTGCTCAACAGATTGACTTTTGGCAAAAAACAGATTATAATATTCAGCGTTACGCACGTTTAAACGTAATTTCCGGCGAAGCGCTTCAAATAGCCGGAGAAGGAAAATTAACAAATGGCAAAGAAATGCATCGGCAACCTTAAGCTGCGCATTCCTGGTGGCAAAGCTACGGCAGGTCCGCCAGTAGGTAGCACCCTCGGTCAGTGGGGTCTTAATATGATGGACTTCATTAACCCATTCAACGAAGCTACCAAAGATTACCATGGCAAGAACGTTATCGTTCACATCAAGGTCTACGAAGATCGTACCTTTGATTGGACTTGCCTTGGTCAGCCAGTCGATGATTTGATCCGCGAAAAGATCGGTCTCGAAAAAGGTAGTGGCAAGCCAAATTCTGAGAAGGTTGGTAAAATCACCATGGCTCAGATTAAAGAAATTGCCGAAATCAAGAAAGACCAACTTAACGCCATCGACGAGGAAGGCGCCTGCAAAGTGATTGCTGGCACCGCTCGCTCAATGGGCGTAGAAGTAGTTGAGTAATTCTTCAGAAGTATCCCCTTCGGGGGATATTTTTGATGTCTACGTTATGCGATTTTTGACTTATTTGCCGAATTATTTTAAAATATGAGGAGCTTTACGAGATAAATTACATAGAAAAGAGGTGTTTTCCGTGAAGAAAGTCTCCGTAAAAGCCAAGATATTCGACACCTTGTTCCTTGCCGGTATTGTAGTAATGAGCGCTTACCTATTCGACTCGGTCTTCTTGCGCTGGTTGATGGAATTGGGTTTCGTGATGTCTATCGGGGAATTATTTCTCACGGCCTTTACGAACCGAAAGGATCTAAAGGGGATTTTCCCGGAAAGATCTCATTTCATCATCGCCACAAATTGCATCATTGCAACAGCCTCGCTATGCGTCTTTCTAGTTATTCCTAACTGGAAGCAGTTTATACTGTTCTTTGGTGCGGTAATTTCCGCCGATGCTGGCGGGCTGATTTTCGGCAGATTGTTCGGCCACAAACATCCCTGGTTTTCGCGCAAAATTTCGCCCAATAAAACCTATGCGGGCTACATTGGCGAATTTATTGCCAGCTGGGCCGTTTGCGTAATCGTGATCAATATCCTGAAGATTAATGTCACCGCCGCCGATAATTGGTTCATCGTATTTGCGCCGGTTTTTGGCACGATTGGCGACTTGTGCGCCTCGGGGGCAAAACGACAACTTGGGATTAAAGATTCCAGCGAAGTTTTTCGCGATATGCCCTTCCTTGGGCAATTGGAATGGTTCGTTAAATCACGCGACGGTTTCCTTGACTGCTTTGACAGTATCGCGAGCGCCTTTATCTACTACAGCATACTGATAGTCATTCTTGGCTAAGAGCCTCGCTTCGGCGGGGCTTTTTCTTGGATTCTATTGAGTTTTTAAGCGTTTTGTGCTATAATTATAAGATATAAACATTTAAGACGGGAGAGCCAAAAACTCGCTTGTACCGCGAAAGGAATTTTTATGGCAGACAAAGAAGCCAAAGAAAATCTTGAAGCTACCGAAGCAGTAGCAGAAGAAACTCCAGTTGTCGAAGAAAAATTCGCCAAGGCTGGCAAAAAATCTAAGAAACACGTAGAAGAAGTTCGCGCCGAGGAAGAGCGCCAAGCTCGTAAGCTCGAAGCCGCCGCTGAGCCTGAAAAGAAAGCTGGCCCGAAACCAGTTACTCGTAGTCGCCTCGAACGCCGTGGCAAGAACTACCGCAAGGCTAACGAAAAGATCGAAAAAGGCAAAGCCTACAGCCTCGAAGAAGCCGTTAAGCTCGCCGTCGAAACTAGCCCCGTTAAGTTCGATGCCACTCTTGAAATGCATTTTCGTCTAGGTGTTGACCGACGTCAGGCCGATCAGAATATTCGCGCCACCGTTACCCTACCTGCCGGTACCGGTAAAGATGTCCGCGTAGCCGTGTTCGCGCCGCTCGACCTCGCCAAGGCCGCAAAAGCAGCCGGTGCAGACATTGCCGAAGACGAAGAGTTCACCAAGCGCCTCGACAAAGAACAGCTCGATTTCGACGTTCTCATTTCGACGCCACAATATATGCCAAAGCTTGGTAAATATNNCCTAAGGGCTTAATGCCAAATCCAAAGGCCGGCACCGTTACAACCGACATCGAGAAGGCCGTTAAAGAAGCTAAGGCTGGTAAGATTGAATACCGCGTCGACAAGCAAGCCATCGTCCATGTTGGTCTCGGTAAGATCTCCTTCGGCACCGACAAATTAATGGAAAACATCAACGCTTTCGTCGAAAGTTTGAAGGCTCAAAAGCCTGCCTCCATTAAAGGTCAGTACGTCAAGAGCGTCTATATTTCAACTACTATGGGTCCAAGCATCTTAGTTGAAAACATCTACAACTAAAGAATTGCTGTCTCATAAAAAATATCTCCTCATTCGGGGAGATATTTTTTGGTCAATAAAGCTCAAGCTGAGCTCTAGATTTCGGAATAGTTATCTGGGTTAGTCAACATTTTCTCGAGCAACTCGACAGTTTTAAGCTCTGCATCCATCTCGTTCTTATCTTGCGAGTACACGGATTGTGGGTGGCTGTAGGTAATAATATATCCATCCACGAACGCATCTGTGACGTATTTCATGTCACAGAAATAACCATAGTAGCCATCTTCGCATTCAGCATTCTCTATTTCGGATTTCTTATCTACGCCTATTGCTGCCTGGCCACTACGGTTTTGGCCAGGATTGGCATATTCCGGGAAGTATTGCAAACCAGTCGGAATTGCCCAGAAATAGAAGCCAATACCGGTCTCATGCAGATAGCCCGTAACCTGTAATTCGTCCGAAATCTTTAGTTTCATCTTTGCCTCGGGCAAATAAATATAGTTTGGGTCGTATGTTTTGCTTTTAATGACGTCGGCGGTCAAGTCATCAACATTTTCGACACCCGCCGCGTTCTTGAGTGATTCGAGCTTTTCGTCTTTGGTGGCGATTTCTTTCTTAAGATTGTCTGCTTCGCTGATTTTATTCTGCGCATTAATGGTAGTAATCACAGCAAAGACACTGACACCGATTAATAGAATTAAAAGCACAATGCAACCAATTAAGCCACCCTTGCTGCGCTTTGGCGTGGCCGGTGTAGCTTGCTCTAAAGTAGATTCTGTATCCATTTTTCCTCCTTAAAAAGTTTGATTCTCGTTATTATTATTTAAACATAGCAGATTAAAGCCGGTCAAAGCACTGCGCTCTTCCTCTGATAATTCATCGCAACGCGTTGGGTCGTCTGAATTATAGTTTGCGCGGCGCCAGTCATCATTCTCGTCGATGCGATAGTAATAGATTTTTTTAGTTTGCTCTGGGGCATATAAATCCATCATAAAATCACCGGATTCGACATAGCTGACAATATAATGTCGGCTTTGATGATAGTTAACCACCGCAATATAGCCGTTTCGGCCATTACGAGAGCGATCGAGTTGTGAGACTTGATAGAAGGACCCTTCGGTATGGCGCTCGGCCATATGGATTAGCTGCTGATATTTGAGGCCAAAAGCGTCTTCGCCGAGCGATTC
>DEGE01000003.1:17415-22991 GCA_002351365.1 Candidatus Saccharibacteria bacterium UBA2834 | reverse complement strand
TGCATCTCGTCACTTGCATCGCGCGAACTCAGATACTTTTCGATTTCGTCGAGCTTATCCTTTCCGACAATTTTCTCATAGCGATTAATTTCGGCTTGCAGTGCATTCTTAGCATTCGCCTCGGAACGGTAAGCCATATACATTAACCCTACCTGAATTACGGCAAATACCAACAAAATAACTAGCGTGCCGCATAGCGCTACGATTTTCTTATCTCGATTCCTACCCACAGAAACTGGTTTCTGTTCGTGAAATTCAAATTCACCAGTGCGTTTGTTTTTTGCGCCACTAGTGCTCATGATGCCCTCCTTTAGCTATGAATATTATAGCAAATCATAAGCATTTTGGCGAATCGCCTAAAAAATATGCCCTCTCGAGTGGGGCATATTTTATTTAGCGCTTCTTTTCCTTTACTTCGTTGCGACCAAGATTCTTCTTCGTCTCGGTAAAGATCACATGTTTGCGCAAAACTGGATCATACTTACGAAGGCTGAGCTTGTCTGGCGTATTCATGGTGTTTTTCTTGGTATAGTAAAGGCGAATACCTGATTCTTCTGACACCAAACCAACAAGCTTACGCTTGGTATTATTTTTCTTTGCCATATTGGTCATATTTTAGCACATCTGTTACGTTTTGTAAAACCCTAAAGAATTAGGTAAAATATATATAAGTAAGGAGGCCGAATGGGCAAAATATATGATTTTAAGATAAAAACCCGCGAAGGCACAGACAAAGCTATGTCGGATTTTAAGGGAAAAGTGTTGCTGATCGTCAATATGGCAACTGGTTGCGGCTTTACGCCACAATATGAAGGCCTAGAAAAACTTTATGAAAAGTATCACGATAAGGGCCTAGGAAACATATAAAGGAGTTATTATGATAATAATTGGAACAAAAGATAACTTCGATGTCGAAGTCCTGCAGTCAGATGTGCCCGTATTAGTCGACTTCAATGCAACGTGGTGTCCTCCCTGCCAGGCCCTTCATCCTATTCTGGAAGAAATGGCAGAAAATGCCGATGGTTACAAAATTGTCGCGGTGGACATAGATGACGAAGAAGAATTAGCCGAGAAGTACGAAGTCTCCTCAATTCCTTGCCTCGTGGCTTTTAAGGACGGCGAGGAGACTGATCGCGAGATCGGCCTTAAACCTAAATCTAAATTACTTAAAATGGTGGGCAAATAGTTATGTATGATGTCGCAATTGTCGGTGGTGGTCCAGCTGGGCTTACTGCCGCTATCTATGCTAAAAGAGCCAATAAAAATGTCGTCGTATTCGAGGCGGTAACATGTGGCGGCCAAATCTTAAATACGACGAAAATCGATAATTATCCAGCAGCACCCCATATTACTGGTGTTGAGTTTGGACAAAAACTTACCGAACAGGCCGAAGAGCTTGGCGCCGAAATTAAGTACGAGAAGGTGACCCATATCGATGGTAGCTACGGTAACTTTAAGATTACGACGGAAGACCACGAATACCAATCTCGCACCGTGATTCTGGCTTGCGGCACTAAAACCCGCGAAATGGGCATTGACCGCGAAGACGAACTTAACGGAAAAGGCATATCTTATTGCGCTACTTGTGATGGTGGTTTTTATAAGAATAAAGACGTCGCCGTATTCGGCGGTGGCAATACCGCACTCCATGAGGCACTCTATCTTGCTGATATCGCAAAGAAGGTCTACGTCATTCATCGACGCGACCAATTTCGCGCTAGCGAAGATCTCGTTACTAAACTGAAGAAGCGCAAGAATGTTGAACTAGTGCTTAATGCAAATGTAGCAAAGCTTTTGGGCGAAAAGAAGCTAAGCGGTATTGAGACTGATCAGGGTCAAAAAATCGACATTGACGGTCTATTCGTTGCGATTGGCCGCGAGCCAGCAATCGCAGGCATCGTCGATAATCTGCAGTTGGATGAGAGCGGGTACGCTTCCGCAACAGATAATTGCAAGACCAATATTCCGGGGCTATTTGTTGCCGGCGACGTTCGTACGAAAGAAATTCTNNGTTGCCGGCGACGTGCGTACGAAGGAAATACGTCAATTAGTTACCGCTACTTCTGATGGCGCAATTGCCGCGACTGCAGCAATCGAGCAGCTACAAAACCCTACCCCGCGCGATCTACGCTATGACGAGTGGCTGAGACTATACAAGATTGCCGGAATAGGCCTTAAAGAAGGCGGTCTTTCGCCAAATAGCATCGAAGAAAAGATGGGGATGGACTATGGCACCGCCGTAAAATACATCGATGCCCTGGATAAAATTAACGTCGCACATTCTGACCTTCGTAATCCCGTTGGCCATAGCTTATCGATTGCCTCTCTTGATGATTTCCCTAATCCAGACGAGTTTGATCGAAAAGAAGGCGATGACTTTATTGCGAAATTAAAGTAACAAAAAATCCCCCTTACGGGGGATTTTTTGTGCCTTATTGGCTAATCTCGATATTGATGGCTTTTGGCTGAATGTTTTGAATTTTTACGAGTACCAGAGTGCCATAATCGCCCTCGATTTCATCATTTGAGGCCTCTTTCGCGATGGCTGTCAGGTAATAATTCTCATCGCGCGTAATCTTATTAAGCTCGAAACTTTCAAGGCCTTTCTTTTCGTAGGCAATAGCAATGACGGATCCAGTCTTCAGGAATTCATCGTCTATATAACCTAGCCCACTAAAGGAGTACAAACTCTCTTCGCCGAAATTAGTGCGAAGATTATCCATAATATCGTTGAGGTCGTTTACTTTCTGAACTACTTGATATTCGGCGTCGCCAGCGACTTTGCCGTTCAGAAAATTTGCACCTACGGCGCCGTTGTCGTTCGTCTGGTAATTATATATCCCCATTAGCTCATATGAGATTGGCTTAATTTCTTCAATATATTCACTACCGCTTCCCGTGACTCCGGCGATGTCTTCTTGACGCTTAACTAGCTGCATACCCAAAAGAACTAAGCATAATGCAATAACAATAACATTCAAAACAATCATGAATATCAAAAGCATATGGTGAGTTTCGATAAACTTACCGTCAACGTTTGCGTTTTTGCCACCCTTTTCGCTCATATTTCTCCTAAATTTTCATTATATCCGCTTCTTTTTCAGCGAACAGTTTATCGATTTCCGTATTGAATTTTTTGATCATTTCGTCAATTTCTTTTTCGGAGCTTTTGCGGTCGTCTTCGGTGAACTCTTTAGTGTTTTTAATATCTTTGCGCGCATCATCGCGAATCTTGCGCAAAGCGATTTTTGCTTCCTCCACCTTCGTGCTAGCAGTTTTAACAATCTCCTTGCGACGCTCCTCTGTAAGTGGCGGAATCGGTACGCGAATTACACGACCATCATCGGCTGGATTTAGGCCAAGCGACTGATCGGCGCGAATTGCGGCCGAAATCTTGGCGATGTTTGAAACATCGTATGGTGTGATAAGTAGCATGTTGCCACCCTGGACGGTCACATTGGAAATTTGGTTTAATGGGGTCATTTGACCATAGACTTCGGCACGGACGCTCGCGAGCATATCAGGATGTGCGCGGCCAGTGCGAACCTTTTTCATTTGCTCTTTAAAATTGTCTACAACGGCAGACATTTCGAGCTTTACGCTGTCAGAATCGAACATATTTTCTCGAACTCCTCTTCATTTTTAAATTTTAATACGATATCGCCAGAGCCACGCGCACTCGTGCGAACCTTCACCTTCACGCCAAGTCGATGACTAATAGCATCAGCTTTTTTATCATTTTCGGAATGTGCTGGCGCGGCCTTAACGGTCTTTCGGGCTTTACTCTGCGCCTTAAGTTCAACCATATACTGCTCCACCTTACGCGCAGACCAGTTCTCTGTAATTATTTTCGGCAAAACCGCATCAATCTGCTCTGGGGTGGCGGTAATTAGCGGTCGCATCTGCCCCTCCGCCAAATGGTGCTCAATCATTGCTTGTTTGGCATTATTTGGCAAACTGAGTAGACGCATTGTATTGATGATTGCCGACTGGCTTTTGCCAACGCGTTTGGAAATTTGTTCGTTGCTCAGATTGAATTGATCTCGTAGCTTTGCATAAGCCGTGGCAGTTTCAATTGCATTCAAGTCTTCGCGCTGGACATTCTCGATTAACGACAACTCTAGGCGCTTCTGCGCGTCAAGTGTTCGTACGATTGCCGGAATTGTATCTTTACCGGCAATTTGCGAAGCACGCCAGCGCCTCTCGCCGGCCACGATTTTGTACTTATCGCCCTCTTTTGTTACGACAATCGGCTGCAAGACGCCGTGTTCCTTAATGGAATCAGCTAAAGCTTCGAGCTGTTCCTGGTTAAACTTGCGGCGCGGCTGATTTTCGTCTGGAATAATATGCGAGATTTTGATTTCTAGCATTTTACTCAAGGATTTATCTTGCTGAGCAGTCGGATCGTAAGTCGGAATTAAATCGCCAAACCCTCTTCCTAGTGCGCTCATTTGGTTCGCTCCATCACCTCTTGTGCGAGATTTTTATAGGCTTTTGCGCCCTTGCTAAAGCGGTCGTATTGACCAATTGCTACACCATGACTTGGCGCCTCTGCAAGGCGAACGTTGCGCGGAATAGTTGTCTCGAATACCTTATCTTTGAAATGGCCTTTGATTTCTGCTAGCACCTCGGAACTGAGCGTTGTGCGACGGTCGTACATTGTAGCTACGACGCCGAGTAATTCAAGATTCGGATTAGCAGCCTGCTGCACTAGATTTACGCTTCGCTCTAATTGAGCGACGCCTTCCATGGCGTAAAATTCGGTTTGAACAGGCAAAATATAGTACTCTGCCGCAATCATGCTATTCACCGTCAAAAGCGAAAGACTAGGCGGACTGTCAATTATGATGTAGTCAAAATTATCTATAACATCAGCAAGCGCATCGCGAAGAGCCACGAATTTATCTTCCATCTGCGCCATCTGTTGCTCGACATTTGCGAGCTCTGGTATGGTCGGCGCAATGAAAAGATTCTTGTTCTTCTCTATTGGTAAAATAACTTCAGATAATGTAGCTTCGCGCAACATGACGTCGCACATGGTCTTTTGCAGCGCCTGTTTTTCTATGCCAAGGCCAGAACTTGCGTTGCCCTGCGGATCTAAATCTATTACCAAAGTCTTCTTGCGTGCTTTTGCTAAATAGTATGCAAGGTTAACAGAGGTCGTTGTTTTACCGACACCTCCTTTTTGGTTTGTAACCGTAATCACCTTTGCCATAACTATATTTTATAACACCTATCTGTTTTCTAAAAGACTTGACTACCAGAGATATGACTGAATAATCTCTGGTAATGGAATTTCGAGCAAGACAATGCCATCTGGCTCGAGCCGAGTACCAACATAATGAATGAGGTCAAGTTCGTTATCAAAATAATGAACTTTTGGATGTTCTGGCTCCCCCTTCGGCTTCTCGCCGAGAATCACAACGTCCGTCAGAAGACCCATATCGAGCGTATTAACTTTCTGGACATTATTCGTAATGACCATCTTGGCAGATGATTCAAGCTGCTCTATTGTTTTAATGCCATTATGCACGGCATCGACCGATATATAGGAGCTATCGTCGATAATAATCGAG
>DEGE01000003.1:16256-17400 GCA_002351365.1 Candidatus Saccharibacteria bacterium UBA2834 | reverse complement strand
AAGACATCCTGCCATGAAGCGGGGTGATATCTGCAACGCCTTTAAGTATGTCTTTGCGGTCCATACCAAAGTATTTGGCGACAGCCACTGCCATTGTAATAGGACGGATATTATGCTCGCCGAGTACACGTATTTTAGCAGGAATATGTTCACGCTCTGGATTTACAAAGTCACCCTCGTAGCCCTCAAGCGAAAAGTCGTGATTTTCAAAGTAATAATGGGCGGGCAACTCGTCGCCGTAAGTGGTTACCTCGGGGTTCTTTAAGTGCGTAGCGAAATGTTGTGCTACATCATTAAAGTTCACAAATACGGCGCCAGCCTTATTAGCAAGACCAAAGAAACGTTCCGCCTGCTCATCGTTACGGCAGCTAGTAACAACAACCACATCTGGTTCAAAATCCGGAAAATCTGCAGATGATTTATAGTCAAAGATCACCACGTCTGGTACGATTTTTGGATTCACGCCCATCGTGACGGTTGCAACCTGACCGAGAATTAAGCCGAGTGCGCGAATTGCCGATTTGCGTCCATAAGCGCCGGTCACGACGATGGTATAAACGTCGGGGTTCTTCTTCAGGAATCGTTCAACGGTGCGCTTGGGATTGAAAGGCATTATTTTTTGCCTTTCTTGCTTGTCTTAGCAACGCGCTTAGCCGTACGTTCTTCTTTCGCTTCAACAGCTTGATCGCGCGAATGAATACCAAAGAATAGATCCGTAATTCCATTAATCATCAGATATGTACCAAAAAGCTCAATATGGGTTGTAGGCGAAAGGCCTGATCCAGCGAACATTACGAAGGCTAGAACACAACCCAACATACCGTTGACGATCCACATGAAGCGATCCGTCATGTTCGTAAAGCTGCCAAACCCAATAATGATTGTGGCAATAGAGGCAAATAGTACATAGCCACTCAAGATAGAGATGCGCCAAGGCACAATTTGTTCGAACGAGCCAATTCCCGGCAAAGACGTACAAAGCACAGAAATGGCGATACCGATTTCGAGCAAGCCGAGAAATAGCGGAAAACCCCAGTTGTGTTGGCGACGGCTACGATGAATCATGTTGGCGATTTCGATGACACCCAAGCCAACCATGGTCCAGCCGACAATCTTAATTAGTATTTCTGTATCTCCGCCAGTG
>DEGE01000003.1:917-16241 GCA_002351365.1 Candidatus Saccharibacteria bacterium UBA2834 | reverse complement strand
CAGAGACCGGCCACGATAGAAATAACACCCTTCATGGCAAAAGTCAGCCAATGGCTTTCGATAAATTTTTTAGTTTTACTCACTGCAAAAAGCTCCTATTTCTTTGTTTAAATTTTAACTTAAACATGAGCGTTTTACAAGTGACCGTCATTCAAATTTAGACGTGACGAATTTTGGCTCGTAGCTTTTCAAAAGCGTAATCTAGGCGATATTTTACCGGATCAATAATCAGGTCGTGCGCATGTAGGTATGGCAATTCTTCGACACCAAAACTCCGCTTAAATTGACTCACGCCGTAAAAGCGATGATTTACTTCGTCTAGTTTCGTGATACCCCAAAAATTATAGCGTTTTATTCCCTTTTCGCGCGCATCGCGCATCGCTTGCATATGCAGCAACGGAGCACCCGAATATTTTGTGCCAAGTTCCGTCGAGACGCCATAATGATACGAGGCCTCATTGCCATAGAAAATCATGAAGTTTTGCGCGAGAATTTCGTCGCCGAGTTTTGCCGTATAGAGCTTTACTTCGTCATATTTAGCAAACGCTTCGAATTGTTTACGAAGAAAATCTTCCGAGAATTCGACAAATTTTTGTCGAGCCGCCGTCTGGAGTTGAATCTGATAAAACTCTTTAATATCTTCTGGGTTTGTACTGGTCGAAACGGTAATATTATTCTTTTGGGCTTTGCGAATTTTACGACGCAGACCCTGTGAGGCTCCTGCNNTTGCGGCGCAGACCCTGCGAGGCTCCTGCGAGAATCTCTTCTTCGGATTTCGAAATATCTAATACGCCGGCCAGCTCAACCGATAGATAAATTGGCGCCGGCTTAAGCCCTAATGTCTGCTCAAATAACTTACGATTTTCGTCGTTATCGATGATTTGCGGACGGATACGGACAAACGAGCACTTATTCTGTCGCCCCAACTCTTTAATGTCGTCAAAGATTGCGCCAACAAGCTTTTTGTTGCCCCAGTCCATAATCGGCCCGCCCGCAATCGCCATATAAGTACCACGCTTTGCTGTTTCTACCTGACCAACATAGGCGCCAATAATTTTATTAGATTGGTCAATTGCAATACGCCTGACGACCGTCTTTTTGCGCGCTTCATGGAAATCACCCCATGCCCACGACTGCAAGAAATTAGCATCTTCATGACTCGTAACAAAAGCATCCCACTCTGGTTGACTATCCGCATCAACTATCTTGATATCAGTTTTGCTCATTATAGGTGTCTCCTGCGTTTACGTAGTTCTTCTAGTTTATGCACAAATTTGTAGTGAATAGGCTTAATAACTAGATCCTGTGCCGGTAGATATGTCACTAACTCGCCACCAAAACCGGTCTTAAAAGTCGTAACGCCGGCGTAGCGGTGATGCGGTGAATTTGGCGGCGCAATACCGAACAGATTATATCGTTTAATGCCTAATTGCTTTGCGTCACGCATAACCTGCCACTGTAGGGCGTATGCACCGGGTAATTTGCGCCCTTCTTCGGTCGAGGCGGCTTCATTATATACGGCCTCTGGTGATTGCATAATAATCAGACCTTTTGCTAAAACTTGATCATGAAGTTTTGCTGTGTAGATTCGAGCGTTCTCACCGAAAGCCTTATGCTGCGCCAAGATGAATTCGCGCGACGAGGGAATAAATCCTTGTCGTTTTGCGGTCTCAAGCTGCAAATCATAAAAGTCATTAAAGGCGTCTTCGTCGGTTTGATATTTTACTTTAACGCCCAATTTGTCTGCCTTACGAACTTCGTACCTTGTCTGGCGACGCATATCGCTCATTAGCTCATCTTCAGTCTTTGCCAAATCAATCATTACGGTATGTTCGGCATGAAGATGCATTGGCGACGGAACTAAGCCAAGCTTTTTCACCAAAGCCCGGTTCTCTTCATTATCTGGAATATTTGGCCGCATACGCACAAAAACACATTTATTATCGCGGGCAATCTCTGCGATTCCGTCCAGAAATACCTTAACATATTCTTCTTTTCGCCAGTCCGTCAGAGGTCCACCCGGAATTTCGAGATAAGCCCCGCGCTTGGCTAGCTTGAGAATCGCCAATGTGGCACCAAGTTGTTTCTTGCCATCGAATAGTCCCAAAAAGAATATCTTTTCACCGTCGATTCGATATACTTCGCCCCAAGATGAACTCTGTAGAAAATTCGCTTCAGGATGCTTCTTGCCGACATATTCATCAAAATCGGTCGCCGAAATATCTTTAACGCTTAACACTTTTGCCCTCCGTGAGTGTTTTGTATTGCTTTGCTATTTCTGATGCCAGCTCTGACACTGAGCGCAGATAGTGCGAATGGCGCCAGCCCTCCTTAACCGTTAGGGTTGAACCCTTAATTAACTCGTGCATTTTCTGACCCTGGCGAAGTGGTGTAATTTGATCTTCGTCTCCCCATACAATTGCGGTTGGGGTTTTCACCAATGAGATATCTAAATCTTTATCAGAATCAAGCATATTAGTTAACGTCTGCTTCATATTTTCCGGTGCATTATCGTAGTCGTTTGCGCCAAGGATTTTATGTACTATCTTTCGAAGTGGCTTTACTTTCTTGAGCGGCGCAAAAACTTTTGACAACTTGCGCGACGTATCGCGCTTCTTTGATTCTTCCCAAACACCTGCGGCATCAAGTAAAATCATGCCTCCGAGATAATCTTTATCTTTGACCGATAGGTTCAATAAAATACGACCGCCATTACTGTGGCCAAGCGCAATTGAACCTTTGGGGATTTTTGACTTTGCCCATTCTACATAATCCTCAATTGTATAGATCTTGCTAGATTGTGTCCCGAGGCCTGGCACGCGCAAAAGCTCCGCATTAATACCATACTCGGATTTTAGATTAGCAATAACCTCTTCCCACGGCTCAGGCTTATAAGTCCAACCGTGAATAATATATAGCTTTTGACTCATTTTANNATTTTAGCCCCCACGAAGCGCGGCGTTTCTTGTGGGCCGCATCTTGTCGCGCCAATTTATCTACATCGGCCGGATCCGCCAATAACTTCTCGACAATCCACTCTAGATATTGGCTCCCCTTAAATAGCACCGTCTCTTTGCCAGTTAAATTATCTTCTAGATATTTCAGGGCTTGCTGAGGTTTATCGAAAGAGATTACGTCGCATTTATCTTTCATCAAAGGATAAGTGTATTTTTTCGTACGGCGCCCCACCATAATGACCTTTTCGCCCTTTACGTCTAGCAGAAGTTTAGCTAGTTTTTCATGCTCCTCACCCTCGAGCTTGCCCTGATCAATAATGTCGCCAATCACCATCCATTTATGCGAAGCATGCATTAGTTTAAACGTCTCGAGCATCGTTGTCATACTAATAATGTGCGCGTTGTAGCTACTGTCGATAATCTTGATGCCCTTTTTGCCCTTCAAGAAATTACTGCGCGCAGGCGGCATGTCGAAGCTATCCAATTTATAATTAATCGGCAAATCGAGGTATCGCATTAATCGCTCCAACATCACGAGCTGAATCGTAACATCGCGCGGCATTGGTTCGTTAAACTCAAAGCTGTGTTTTTTGAATTTAAAGATAGCTCGATCTGGATACACTTCATAAGATTGGAGTTCGTTCTTTGAAAGCTTGGCGACTTCGGCATTGATAATCTTAGTCGAATCGACCATTTCTTGGTTATCACCATCAATCAAGACTAGCTTGCGCGTATGAGTCGGAATAGTGGCAAACTCATGCGCAATTGCCTCGTCGATAGTCTCAAATTCTCCACTTGCCACAACGCCCTCATAGAAGACCGCATGCGAGCGCCCCAGGCTAACCCAGATTGAAACCTCTGGCTTCAACCATTTCGCAATGAACTCCGCTTCGTGTGGACGTTCACCGTCACACTCGACAACATAAAACTTCTCATGGCGTCGATAGCTGAATGAACGGCCTGGTGCAGACAAAATAAGTGATAGCCAATGCCACTTACTGCCCGTAATGCCATGCATGCCAAGAATATCAAAAGCAATACCGAAGGCGGAATTTGCATTATGCGAATAATGCGCTTTTGCGCCCAGTTGGCTCTCGACTAGATTAAGCATCGTCGTCTTGCCGGCTGAGCCGGTTATCATAATGATGCGCGGATGCCATTTTTTAAGAGAGATATTTGCCCACAGCTTAAAATAGCTCGCGGCAACAAAGTAGAATTTTTTCTTGAATTTCGAAATTAAGGTCATTACCCATCAATTATATCATCTTGCCGGCGTTTTAACTCAAGCAGAACGGTCGGCACTGCTGGTGGCGGCGTGAAATAATCTTGGCGCATCGGTAAACGAATTCTTGGCGAATAATGCACAAATAGTTGCTTGCCAAGCTGCGAAGTATAATGTCGATCATTATTTAATAATTTCAAGGCAAATTGTTTTTGCAAAATCAAGTAAATCGCTGTTGGCGGATTATCCGCCTCATCCAACTTGTGCAGGATTGCCGAGCTGAGATGAAAAGGCGGATTTGCGAATATCTTATATTCACCCTCAGGCAAGTCCATTTCCAAAAAATCACACTGCACGATTTCGACATTTTCGTACTTTGCAACGTTTTTTCGCAACAAAGCCGCCGTCTCAGCGTCTGGTTCTACCGCTATCACTCGCCTGCAGCGTTTCGCCAGTGCGGCCGTAATTACGCCAGACCCCGCACCAATATCGATTACCGTGTCGCGTTTTTTGATATTGCTATGCCCAATCAAAAATAGCGCCAGCTTGGGGCTTTTCAAGAAATGTTGCGATAGTTGATATTTACGCATCTTTGAAAAATCCTAAGCGGCGAGTAGCTTCATACATTGCAACCGCCGATGCGCAGCCAACGTTAATTGAGCGGGTCGAACCAAGTTGTTCGATATAAAAACATTGATCGACTTTTTCTAACAATTCTTGCGAAATTCCGTCAGATTCCGATCCAAAAATTAAGATAGAGTTCGGCGCAATTTTAGCTTTTTGCAGAGGTTTACTTTCTGGTCGGTTATTTTCGATTGCGACCAGTTTCATACCACGCGCGCGAGCATCCGCTATAAACTCCTCAACGGTTGCAAAATAGTCAATATGCAGATATTTATCTGTTACCATAGCGCCGCGGCGATTATACTTTCGCTTACCAATAATATGCACACGCGCCACATTGAACGCGTTTGCGTTGCGTACAATAGTGCCAATATTAAAGTCGTGGCTTAAATTTTCTATCGCTACCTCAAGAGAAGTGCGACTTTTATCAAGCTCAGCAACTACGGCCTCGTTGGGGAGTCCCTTAAATTTATCTACAAGATTTCGGGTATCTTCAGCAGGGTTCATGCTTAAATTTTAGCAAGTTATTTGCTGGATTTCTTTTTTGTGACGATTTTCTTAATTGGTTCAACCTTTTCGGCTGCAATAATCATCTTGTTGCCCAATTTTTTGTATGGAGCATACTTCTTTTCGGCGATACGAACACCGGCAGACTCGATGGTAAATCGAATTAATGCCCACATTACGATATTCACGCTAAAAGCGACCGCAGCTACTAGAGGTATGATCAAAAAGCCAACACCAATCGACTGGTTAATTAAGGCGATAAGGCCTGCTAACAATGTAAATGCGACAGCTATGATGCCATACGCCCAGGCTAATAATGCTACCTGCTTTTTCTCTTGATATAATCCCAAAAAATAACCCAAAATATTCATACTTATATTATATCACACTTTTGCTTATTTTGCAAGAGTTTTCTCTTATGTTAAAATGATTTTATGCTAGAAAAAGTAATTTCTGAGCTAGAAAAAGGCATAGATCCGGACCGCGCCGAACACACGCAGCATTATTTTGGGATTCGCCCTGGCGGATATGGCGAAGGCGATATTTTGCGCGGAATCCGCTCGCCACATATACGGAGCGTAGCCAAAGAATACCGGAAATTACCACTTAAGGATGTCACGAGTCTGCTCGTATCACCTGTTCATGAGTTTAGGTTTTGCGCACTCGCGATTTTATCTCTACAATATCCGAAGCAACCAGAAGCTTGCTTAAAGATTTTTCTCGATAATATTAACCATGTCAATAACTGGGATTTAGTGGATTGTTTTTCGCCGCATATTCTTGGCCGCTGGTGCTACGAAAACCATGATGAATCCATCTTGAAGAGACTGAACGCCGACGAGGATTTATGGCATCGCCGCATCTCTTTGGTTTCTTACATGGCGTTTTACCGAAAGGGCGCAATGGGTGACGGGCTCGAAATGATCGACAATCGCCTTGATGACCCCGAAGATCTAATGCACAAGGCCTGCGGCTGGATGTTGCGCGATATTTATAGTAAGGTAGATAAGCATGTCATCGAGTCTTATCTAATAGATAATTATTCACGGCTTAGTCGCACTACGCTGCGCTACGCAATCGAACATATGCCAGAAGACGAGCGCCAGAAATACTTGAAAGGAAAATTCTAATGCGCAAAACCACACCGCAGCCATTTGAGCCAGAAAAGTGTTGGGTCAATGACAAGCATAAAGTCTGTTATCCCGATCAAGAAACCGCCGAACAAAGCGCGCGCCTAGTAGAATTCGAACATGGCCTTGAAGCCAATTCGTTAAGTGTTTATAAGTGCGAATACGGCAATCACTGGCATTTGGCCAATAAAAAATAGCCCCGGNNNCTTGCTATCAGCTTTCTTGGTAGCGGTTTTCTTGGTGGCTTTCTTTGCAGCCTTTGGCTTTTCGCTGTTGGATTTAACCTTTTTGGCGTGAGGCTTATTAATCTCGACCAACTTGTCCATTGTGGCATTAATACGCATTTGATTGCGAATGCCGTTAATAACCTCTGGATTTTCGAGTTGTTTTACTGCGTTTTCATCTTTCTTGTAGACGTGGCGCATTTCGGCAACCTGTTGCTCCACCTCGGCATCGCTCACTTCGATCTTGAGTTCCTCGGAAAGTTTTTGAACAATGATACTGCTAATTACGCGACGTTCAGCAGCTTGACGTACCTCGGCAGTATAATCCGCTTCTTGCTGGTTGTGCTGTTTTAAGTAATCTTCGAGCGTCATACCACGAGCCTGCAAATTGCGCATCATGTCTTCTTTGATATGCTCGGTCTGCTCATCCACGAGGCCACTTGGGGCTTCCGTCTTGGAGCCATCGACGAGCTCATTCAAAAGATCATCTTTGTAACGATTCTCGGCTTCGCGGTTAGACTGCGCTTCGACGTTTTGCTTAATATCGGCACGTAATTCTTTGAGCGTGGCGAATCCGCCAGTCTTTTTTGCTAGTTCATCATCGATTGCTGGCTTTACGACCTCATTGACTTGCTTCATGAGGATTTCGAAAACGACAGGCTTTCCGGCTAGATCCTCAACACCGTAATTCTTTGGGAAGGTAATATCGATATTAAACTTGTCCCCCGAGCCATGCCCCACTAATGCTTCCTCGAAGCCAGGAATAAACTGGCCAGAGCCGAGCACTAGCTTATAGTCTTTTGCGGTACCACCATCGAACGCGACGCCATCCTTGAGACCCTTGAAGTCAATAATGACCTCATCACCCTTCTTCGCTTCGCGTTTGACAACCTTCGTTTCGGCCATATTTTCGGCAATACGGTTTAAAACATCGTCCACATCAGCCTCAGTAATAACCGGTTCGGTGATGCTGGACTTGAGGTTCTTATAGTCGGCAAGCTTCACTTCAGGCATGATGTCTGCCTTGATGTGCACCTCGGCCGATTCGCCAGGAATATATTTAACAACCTCGACATGTGGAATAGAGATTGGGTTTACCTTTGCGTCGGAAAAGACTTTTGGAATTGCGCGACGGACGAGAATGTCGAGCATCATATTGGCGAGCTCGTTCGGGTCGACATGCTGCTCAACAACATTAGCTGGCGCTTTGCCGTTGCGGAAGCCAGGAATTTTAGCATTGCGAGCGAGACGTTCGAGCGCCTGCAAACGAGCTGGTTCGAAATCATCTTGGTCAAAAGCCACAGTGAATTCGACTGAAGTATTATTCTTGTTACTGCTGCTTATCATGCTAAAAATTATAGCATTAAACAGATAGCATATAAAGCGAAAGCACTAATCTTTTGAAGATATGCCTTTGTTATAGCTGGTGCGGAAGTGCTTCAGTATAACTTTGGCATCGGCTTCGTGTTTTAATCCTGGATTCAAGATTTCCGCCGGGTCAAAGATTTTTTTGATTTCCGCCTCTAGCGCTAATTGCTTTGCGTCGCGCTTGACATTCGAGAACATCGCCATTAACCGACCGCTCGATGCATTACCACACGGCGATGCGCCCAGTTGGTCAAGGAAATCAATATAGATGCGGAACATCTTAATTAGCTTACGTCGATCATTAGACTCATTAAGATTGAAGGCTGGTCGCATTGTAAAAAGCTGGTGATCAAGATTCCCGTAAAGGGCTAAAGGCATATTGAGCGCTTTGGCAAATTTATTGACCCCCTCAAGATATTCCTTCATTTTTTCGGAAGGCACATAAACGTCGTCAAAGAGTGGCAAGTGCTGCGTATTGCTAGTGTCATTCAAATATGCAGATAGTTTTTCATTTAATGTAACAAACTCCGCGATATTCTTATCATCAGATTCGATTAGTTTTAGGCCGGTCGGCAGTTTTTTGGCTAACTTATGGATTTTCTTGCGACGAAGACGCTTCGAATCGTCCTTCGCCTGCGCAACAACTAAAAATCCATCATCAGAAGCGCTACGGAAGAAACTCGTATCTTTGCCAGTCGATTCCTTTGCATTAAAAATCTCCGTGTCGTAAAACACAACATCGCTGAATTTTAACCCATGCATTAATCCTGCTACTTCAATGAATTTTGAATTGTTCGGACACAACACGGCCACATAATTTGGCTCATCATAGATTGCCTCGCAGCGTAGAATAACTTCGGATATTATGCCCAAAGTACCTTCTGAGCCACAAGCCAAGTCTGCCAAATTAAAGCTTTTTTCGCTGGCTTTTGTTAGGTTATATAGGCCTCGATGATCGGTGTTCTGTTCTATGCCTTTCTTTGCTTTGATTAGTGGCGCCAACTTACGATAAATTTCTTTCTCGGTCGCCTTTAGTTTGCGACTATTGAAACCCTTAGCCGGGTTCAGTTTTTGCGACTCAATAATCGTGCCGTCATATAGCACAAACTCAAGTTGCTCAATCATATCGGAAATGTCGAGTGGTTTAGCGTTTAACGAACCACGCGCGCCACGCGCAATAATACCGCCAATAGTTTCACTCGGATCTGCTTGTATTGGTAAATCGAGGCCATGACTGCGCAATGCCTCACGCACATCATGATAGCTTGCGCCGCATTGCACTCTGGCAAGGCGTTGCCTTACATCGATTTCTAGGATACGGTTTAGTTTTTCGGTCGAAACAAGTAAACCATTACCAATAGCAGAGCCGGTCTTGCTGTTTGCAGCACCCCGGACGGTCACGGGAAGGGAAATATTCTTTTTGGTCAATTGGAAGTTAAAGCGTAGAAGCCGACAAAGATCCTGCGTATTGACTGGAATAGCAACAATGCGCGGATGATATTTAAGAATCGAGCGGTCGGTCGCATATTTCTCCAAAATACTTGGTGCACTATATGCGACACCATCAATATACCTGTTTAAGTATGCTGCTATGCGATTCATTTTCCACCCATTTCTAGGTAAATTTTAGCACAATTACTGCATATTTTAAACATGAGCAGATTGCGAAAAAATGCCCCTCGAAGAGGGGCTGCTGGCTACATTAGATACCAGCTCGTAGAGTCGCCGAGTTCGACGTGATAAACGCTTTTCTGCGTGACAACATCGAAGGCGGGCGTATTTCCATTGGACGCAACGCGCCGAATCTCCTTGACGAACGAAGTCGCAATGTCCTGGTTCGGGAACTTGGGGTGGTCAGTCACGTGTCCAATGATACGGAATGGGATTGTGGACACAAAGGTTTCCTTGCCAAATGGATCACGGATAAAGGCGCGCAAATCAGCCGTCAGCGACGACTGGTTTTCGAGGTCCACGTCGTCATCCCTAAGCCACCCAGGATACCAATGCGTAAGGTACATGCTGTCTCGATTCACAGTAACCCTCCTTTTTGTATTTTCCCGTTCGGGAAGTGTGTGGGTTGAATCTGTCCAACTCTTTAATTATACCATATTTTACTTAGAAATGCAATGATGCTTGTATTTTTGCCGTTTTCAAGATAAAATAATGTAGTAATTTAACATGCGCGAGTGGTGAAATTGGTATACACGTATGCCTTAGGAGCATATGCCTTACGGCGTGCTGGTTCAAGTCCAGTCTCGCGCACCATACAAAGACGTCAGTATGGAGACGTACCGGCGTGAAGAAAGCCCCCGATTTCTCGGGGGTTTTCTTTATGTTTGCACCAACTTTGATTTTATGGGCCGCTCTGGAATGCTAGGAATCTGAGTTTTTCTGGTGATAACCTGGGTGGCTCATTTTTTGATGCACCAATTTTGCCCGACGAACGGTCAGGCGACCGGACATCAATTTGGCGAAAAATTGGTGCAAGCTACTTATCGCTTTTTCTGCGATTGCAATCACGACATAGCATTTGGCAGTTTTCGGCGATAGTCTTGCCGCCTTGGCTCCATGGAGTGATATGATCAGCCTCCATTTCGTTGATTTCAAAATGTTGACCGCAATTTGGGCAGATGCCCTGCTGTCGCTCATAGGCTTCGCGTTTCATGTTATCGGTAAAGGCGCGAATACTTAGATGACGTTCGTCGCCACATAATAAGTATTCATAGATACCCTTCTTCGCAGTCACATCTTCATCCTGCATAAGCTCCACAATTCGTTCTTCCATTTTCTGTGCATCGTAAGAATTCTCATGGTATTTGTTATAGAATTCGCCCCATTCAAGACCTTTCATTTCTTTGCGATAATTCGGGAAAAGCATTTGAACCCATGCGATGACGGTTTGGAAATATTGCCATAGTTCAGAAGCATTATCATCAAACTGATGTTTCGACATATATTCTTCAATTTGACCTTCGGATTTCCATTTAAGTGCAGATTGTAAATAATCTTGGCGAATCGGTGAACCATTCATGTATTTTTCTGCTAGACCATAAGCCGCACAGCCAGTTTTGCTGAAATGGCGTTTTGCATCCGTCAGCCATGGTCCGGCATAGACAGCATTACGAAGTTCTTGGTCGGTGAGTTTTTCGCCGGCGATATTAATAGTTTTAAACCATTCAAGTTTTTCGCTGTCCGTACCGTCGCAAATATAAATATACAAATCGTAGTTTTCGATTTGAGCACGTTCGTCATTCGTGAGGCTATGGAAGTATTTATTATCTATGGAGAAATCGCCCTGCATGTATTGACAGAAAGAAATTGTACGCTGTTGACCATCAAGAATTTCATAGCCTTTCAACGAGCCGTCATCGTTTTTAACGACCGACCAATACATGACGTTGAGCGGAAATTCTTTGCGAATAGTATCAATTACCGCATTGCGCTGAGCGTCTTTATATACGAATTCGCGCTGGAATTTTGGACGAATATCTAACTTACCACCATAACCAACGACACCCTCCTCATTACTATCTTTATAGCCATCAAATACATCTTTGATTTTGATTTTTTGAAGCTCAATTTTCATTGGTCCTCCTTTTAATAAATAATCGAGAATATACAATTACTGGCAGTTTATTTTCGTCTAGAAGATAAACATTTTGAAGCCTCCACGTCCGGTTATATTTCTTGTAGAATGAAATTCTCTCATCTGGCGGTGGGGTAAAGAAGGTGCATTCATTAAATACCCATTCGGTATCCCCACTACGGCCAAGTATCTCGAATTGAGCCGGGTTGTATGAGTCCATGAAACTATCGGGAACCCCCATAAAGCCATCATAGTCGCACGGTATGTCTGTAACCTTATTAATATTTATGGCATCGAAATTATCGAATTTGGGATAATCGATAGGGTTGTAATGCTTATATAGGATCAAATTTTCATGCCTTTTTTCTATATCCAAATTCGTAAACCAAATGGCCTGCGCTCTGCCTTTTATTTCGCCATCTATTATTCTATAGCCACTTCCTTGTCTTTTATTATTGACTAGCCATTTCCCGAATTCCTCACTAACATTGAACAGCATATCGGCGCTCATCGATTTATGTCCGACCCATATCTTGTTTTCCTTTACGAGAGGAAATACTTCCTTGTAGTGTAGCGCGTTCGGGTTTCCGATAATTAAGAATTTTTTATCGTATTTTACCAGCTGCATTATGTATTCCCTAAAGAGACTAAATGGGGGATTCGTTACAACAATATCCGACTCCTTGAGGAATTCGACGGATTCTTCGCTGCGGAAATCACCGTCACCATCTAGGATAGTTAGATTATTATTACTGCTTTTTAATAACAACTCGATGTCGGATAAATCCGTCGCGCCGTCGCCATTTAAATCTGGAACTTCAGTAATTTCAATTTTATATGGTAATTTTTCATCTTTATGAAATAGCGGTAGATCATTAAATTCCGTGTAGCTTACCGGGGACCCTGCGTAGCAGGTGCAAATTAATTTCTTGAGCCCTAAATGATTAAAGTTTATTGCGAAATATTTAAAAAAATTACTCTCGAACGGATCGTCGCAGTTGCAAAAAACGGTTTTATCCTTGAAATGTTGTTTATAATGCCGCAATTCATTTTCTATATCCTCTAGACGAGTGTAATATTCGTCCTGTTTTGCGACTTTTGCCCTGGAAAGGCTTTTATTATCGGCTATGGCGCCTCCTAGCTCTTAGCGCCACAGCAACACAAACAAGAAAAGACACCAGCCGAGGTGTCTTTGTTTACTATTTAGGCAAAAAACAGGACACCGCGACGGTGTCAATTACGTTTTTCCGCACTTAGACCATCAAGATCTAACTGTTTCGCGCGATGCCCTGATTTCTAATCTTGATGGCATTCGCACGAAATATGTGCGGAATTGTCGTAGCCTAAGTACGGATATTAAATTGTAATTGACAGTTTAATTATAACACATCTGTTAAAATATCCTTATGGATGGAAACCTTATAACTTGGATTATTATTGTCGCCGTACTCGGCGGTATCTACACTTTCGTTAACTTAAAAATCTCAGGCAAATCTAGCGAGAGCGAGGATATCAAAAAATCAAATTACAAGTACTACGCAAAGAGCTATATTATGACCCAGCGCGAAGGAGAGTTCTTCAAGACCCTGAACGAAGTGCTCGGTTCGAAATGGTATGTAGTGCCGCAGGTTCATTTGTCCGCTCTGCTGAACCATAAAGTCAAAGGCCAGAACTGGAAAGGTGCTTTCCAACACATCAACGGCAAATCCGTAGATTTTGTCTTACTTAGCAAAGAAACCACCAAGCCGATTTGCGCTATAGAATTGGACGATTCATCACATGACAGAGCCGACCGTTCCGCTCGCGATGATGAAGTTGAGCGTATATTCAAACAAGCAAATATCCCGCTCGCCAGATTCCGAAAAACTGAGAATCTAAGCAAGCAGGATATCGTAAACACTATTGCGTTAGCTATCAAGTCTACAAAGTAGCTGTTACCTTTTCCCCATTCTTCATCTCGAAGCAGATGGTATTATCCTCATTTACTACAGCGCGTTCGACTGTATCATTCCAGACTTCTGGTACGAAGGTCGCTTCTTCTGTGCAAGATTCGATTGCTCTCATAAATCGGCGAAGTTTTTCGCGCATGGCGATGGAGTTTAGCTCCTGGCTTTTCAAATCCGCGATGAGCTCCTTTTGCTTTTCAATAGCTTCGACGAGCTTGTTATACTTGGCGCGGTATTTAGTTTGATCCTGAGATTTCCTCGCATTCTCATGGACGAGGTCTTGAATTGCGCTCAGCTGGTCTTGGAGCGTTTCTTCGGCTTTATGGCGGTTTTCTTTGATTTCGGATAGATTATCTAACTCAGCGAGTTTGGCGCGACACGCGGCGAGACAGGCGGCCTTACGGCCTAAGATTTGCCCAAGGGCGGAGAGATAAGCGTTCTTAATATCCATTTCTTTGACGATGGGAGTTTTGCAGGGTCCGTCGCCATCGTAGCGATGATTACAGTACCAGACATCCTTGCGGCAGGCTTCTTTGCCGTGGAAGACTTTATGACCGAAGTATGCGCCGCAATCCGCACAGACGATTTTGTTACAGAATGGGCTGTTATCCCGGAAACTTTTAGCTTCTTTGCCACGCTTGGCAAGTTCGAGTTGAACCAGTTCCCAAGTATCCTCGTCAATGATGGCCGGGTGGGAGTTCTGGATATAGTACTGCTTGTATTCGCCCTGGTTCTTTTTGACGGTTTTCGTGAGATAGTCTACCGTGAAGGTCTTTTGGCGGAGGGCGTCACCTTTGTACTTTTCGTTTTTGAGGATGGACTTGATAGTGCTGACGGACCAGACTTCCTTTCCGGCTGGAGTGGGAATCTTTTTGTCTGTTAGGTATCTCGCAATATTCCTTATCGCCATGCCATCCAGGAAGAGACGGTAGATGTCTTTTATAATTTCGGCTTCTTCCGGGACAATCTCGGGTTTGCCGTCTTCGCCCTTTTTATATCCTAAGAATCTGCCGTAAGCCATTGCGACATTGCCTTCCTGCATACTGCATTGCTGACCCCAGCGGACGTTTTCCGAGATACTACGGCTTTCTTCTTGGGCGAGACTACTCATGATAGTGAGCAAGACTTCGCACTGTTTATCCATAGTGCGGATGTTTTCTTTTTCGAAGACAACTTCCACGCCGATGGCTTTGAGATCGCGAACGGTCTGCAGAGTATCTACCGTGTTTCTGGCGAAGCGGCTGATGGACTTCGTGAGTATGAGGTTAATCTTGCCAGCTTTAGCATCGGCAATCATGGACTTAAAGCCATCACGCTTTTTAGTATTAGTGCCCGAGATGCCTTCATCGGCATAGATACCAGCCAGCTCCCAGTTCGGGTTGGCATTGATCCTGTCGGTGAATTCATTCTGCTGAAGCTCGTATGAAGAGGTCTGTTCCTCCTGATCAGTAGACACACGAATATAAGCGGCAACCCTCAGTTTCCGCTCTTCCAGTGCAATTTCATCTGTAGCGATGGCAGGAATAACCTCCAACTGTGAGGGATCGACACCCTGATACCGCTTCCTTATCTTCTGCTTGCTGTCGCCCTTTTCACTTGCGATCACTCTGCATCACTTCCTTTTCCGGCAATGCCCAGTACCAAACCCTCATCTTTCGATATGTTTTGATACCCATGGCTGCCTTAACTTCGCTCATAGTCTTATCGCCGATGCGATAACCTTCCATCATCTTCTTGATTTGAGTCGATGGAACCGGGCC
>DEGE01000003.1:368-838 GCA_002351365.1 Candidatus Saccharibacteria bacterium UBA2834 | reverse complement strand
GGAAGGTCCAAAATTGGCTCTTCCGAAACGTCTGGCTGTGCTGAGGCATCCTGCTTTACAAATGACAACCATTTGAAACCGCTGTCTGGTCTGATCTCAAAGGTGAAATCCGGACCATTCGGAGCCGCGCTGCTCTTAACATGATGCACTGTCCTGACCGCCGGGTCCTTGCTATCCCGCTCCACCTGCAGAACACTTCTTGCTGAAGCAACCAGATCAATGCTCCCCAATCCTCTGTACAGATCCTTTGATCCGCAGTACTTGTTCATATGGCCAATCACCACAATGGCGCAGTCATATTGGGAAGCCCAGATACCAGTCCGCTTCATCAGTTTTCTGGCCTTGGAGGCACTCATAAGATCGGAGTCGTTTTCGACGTATGCCTGGATTGGATCGATGACCACAAGGCGGGGACGAAATTCAATGATGGATTCACGGAGGCGCTCATCGTCTATCGTAAGGTCTCCATA
>DEGE01000003.1:0-151 GCA_002351365.1 Candidatus Saccharibacteria bacterium UBA2834 | reverse complement strand
CCGATTGGAATGTATGGTTTCCACAGCCATTGAACCTGCTTGGCCGGGACATCACTGAACATTGTCAGATACTTGGATTCCATGTTCGTCTCACGCTCCCATCCTATTTAATATGTACAATCAAAGTATACAGCAGTAAACGGGATCTCAC
>DEGE01000004.1:6165-10674 GCA_002351365.1 Candidatus Saccharibacteria bacterium UBA2834 | reverse complement strand
TCGTTGACGATGGCGCGCGCAATACAGACGCGTTGCTTTTGGCCGCCAGAAAGATCATTGGCTTTATTTTTGGCTTTATCTTCAAGTCCGACGATTTTGAGTGCATGCATGGCCCTGCGGCGACGCTCGCCTGGTCGGACGCCAGCAATCTTCAGTGGCAAAATTACGTTATTTAAGACGGTGTCATTGGCGTTCATGAAAAATGATTGAAAAACGAAACCGAATTTTTTGTTGCGTAGCTGGTTGAGCCGTTTTTGGCGTAACTTGCTGGTGTTTTCGCCGTCTAGTTCGATGCTGCCTTTGGTTGGTTTANNAGGCAAGTAAATGCATTAAAGTGGACTTGCCGGAGCCTGATTTGCCGATGATGGCAACCGACTCGCCCTGCTTTATCTCGAGGTTGATGCCGCGCAGGGCTTCGAAGCGGCTATCTCCTTTCCCATAGGCCTTATGCAGGCCGTGGGTGCTAAGAATAACGTTATCTGACATATCTTTTATTATATAACACTTATCTTTAAAGATATTGAATGCTACAATAAAGATATGGAAGAACAGCAAGACGAAGCCGAAGTGATTCAAAATCTTGAACAGTCGAAAGACGAGGACGATTCCGAAGAGCTTTTTGCCTGCGCTGAGTAATAAAAGGAGGTATTTTCTATGAGCAAAGCCTTAGTAATATTCTTTTCGCGGGCTGACGAAAATTACAATGTCGGTCAGGTTGAGGTTGGTAACACGGAAATTTTTGCTAATAATATCGTTGAAAAACTCAAAGCTGACGGTGTTGAGGTTGATACCTTCAAGATTGTGCCGCAAAATCCGTATCCGGCTGGCTATGACGATTGCGTGGCGCAGGCTACCTCCGAGCGTCAAATGGATGAACGCCCAGAATATGTTGGCGATGTCGATTTAGCGCCATATGATACGATTTTCTTTGGTTATCCAATTTGGTGGGGCGACATGCCGATGATTGTTTATAACTTTTTGGAAAAACATGTGTTTACCGGAAAGAATTTTGTTCCTTTCTGTACGCATGAAGGCTCAGGTGAATCTGGCACCTTTGCGACAGCTGGCGGTTTGGCGGTTGGCGCGAACGTTGAAGCTGGCCTAGCGATTCAGGGCAAGCTCGCGCGTCAAGAAGGCGGCAAAAAACAAGTTAATTATTGGATTGATCAAACCCGTGTCTAGAAGTTTGCGATTTTTGACGGCACAACCAATTGCGCACCGCGGTTTGCATAATGATAAAGTGCCAGAAAACTCATTGGCGGCTTTTCGCGCAGCCATCAAAAAAGGTTACGCCATCGAGTTGGATGTTCACGCGACGGCCGATGGTGGCGTGGTGGTGTTTCATGATGACGATTTGCGCCGCATGGCCAATAAGCGCACGAAAGTCAAAAAGACCGAAACTGCCAAATTAACTGCTACGACTTTGCGCGACACTAAAGAAAAAATCCCCACTTTCGAAGAAGTGCTTAAATTGGTTGATGGAAAAGTTCCGTTGTTGGTCGAATTAAAAAGCGACGGCGCTTTTGATGATAATTTCCTATTCGTGACGGCAAATTTGCTGAAGAATTACGAGGGCAAGTTTGCGATTCAGAGTTTTGATCCGCGAATCGTGGCGTATTTTTGTAAGCATTACCCTAAAATGTTGCGTGGTCAGCTAGTTTCTGATTTTAAACGCGACAAATCGCTCGGTTGGCTAAAACGCTTAATAATTAGTCATATGTGGTACAACAAGATTTCGCAACCAGATTTTGTTTCGTATGATATTCGCGCGTTGCCGTGCCGGCGAGCAACTAAAATCCGCCAACAGGTGCCGGTTTTAGGTTGGACGATACGAAGTGAGGCGGAATTTGAGCGCGTAAAGAAGCTGTGTGATGGGTTTATCTGTGAGGATATCTTATGACGACGAAGGACACGCCTAATTTAGAGAGTCTGCGCCTTAAATATGCCCTAATTCTGAATTTAATTATCTGTGTTTTGGAAGTTGTGGGCTTAGCCTTAGCCGTTAAACGGGATGGTGTTTTGCATATTGATTACTATACTCAGCAAAGCAATATCTTATCGTTTGTGGCCTGTGCGGTAATGGCGTATTATTTGTGGCGCAAATTGCAGCGGCCCAAAACTACAGTGCCGCATTGGGCGATTTTGCTAAAATATGCGTCAGTGGTCAGTTTGACGATTACTCTGTTAGTGGTGCTATTTATCCTTATTCCGATGGCGGTACCAGCAATGGGCTTTTGGAGTGCGGCCGGCTCGATGCTGCTCTCGACTAGTATGACTTATACGCATACGCTCTGCCCGATTTTGGCACTGGTACTATTCTTATATTTTGAGCGACATGAATTTGGCGGTCGCAAGGACGTGTTGTGGGGGTTGGCGCCGACTGGTTTTTATGCGGCCTTGGCTTTATTGATGAATATCCTGAAGTGGTGGCATGGTCCGTATCCGTTCTTGTTTATATATGATCAGCCACTCTGGCAAACTATTGGTTACGCGATTGTGATTCTAGGTGGCGGCATCGGTATTGCAAAATGCCTTGAGCTGATTAATCGCAAGATTGGCGGCAACAAAAAGACCCGCCGAAGCGGGTCACAGGACTGACGTCCTGTTTTGGGCTAAAAGCCCATGGCGCGTAGCATGTCGCTCGGGGTGAGCTCAGGCTGCTCGACAGCGGCGCACTTGTGGAAGTTCGACAGATCGGTGCCCCTCGAGTTGTAGAGGCGTACGATTGCGATGCGTCCGTTGGCCAGCGTAAAGCAGGTGGTTCCCTCGGCGATGCTGTCCAGAGGGCTGTACTCGGCACCCTCATCCTCGAGCCACTGGCTCAGCTTGTCGCCGTTCATGATGGCGACCTTGAGCTGAAAGCGGTTGAGATGAGAAGCGACGATGTACTGCGTCTCGGTGTCGGGAATGAACATCTTGCACCTCCATAGACGGAGTTTATAGGACATTTTTTATTATAGCACGCTTAAGCCTAAAAGTCAATAGCTTATGCTTGAGTTTCAGGTGTTCGGCGGTATAATTTTAGCCATAAAATATGTACCTTAAAAGGGAGGTGAAGATGTGGATAATAATGATTATCGCAAGCTGTTCGAAGAGATAGTTGCCAGTCGAATTTATCAAAACGAGATGGGCTTAACGGAGTTGCCACTTGATGCATTGCGTGAGTATCATCTTGCCATTGGATTGCAACCGAATCAGGCTTGCACCGCAGAGCTTGTGTTGCCTGGCGGTGCGGATGGCCTATATAACTATAGTATGGCTGACGTTCCAGTTGGTTCCTCTTGTGCAGTGATGGGCGTTTCGTTTTATGATGCGAGCGCGGATGTAACTGTGCCAATTGATGGCGGCGATGGGCTCCATGCGGCAATGGTGCGAGATTTTCTGAATGGTAAGTCGCTAATATCTGGTGATTTTGCCGTGGACCAGGATGGCGGGATCTATTTCGAATCGAGCTATTCCGATGACATTGGCGCCAGTATATTAGTTCGAGTGCCGCAAGACAGTGAGGGGGTGCTGCTAATATCGGAGGATTTATGCCGATCAATCCGCATCTGGTGTGACGGAGATAAACTTTTCGTGGCGCCCTCTTATATTTTCATTTATGACGGTCCGCCGTCGTAAAAATAAGCGGCCCCTGTCAGGGGGTCGCTTTTTACTGTCGTTTCCTCGACAGTATCAGGTTTTTGTGCTAGAATTACGAAAGATTGGACCGTCGCCAAGTGGTAAGGCACTGGGTTTTGGTCCCAGCATTCGCAGGTTCGAATCCTGCCGGTCCAGCCAATCAAGAAAGAGCCCGTAGGGCTATTTTTGTTGGCTGCCGACAGGATGAGAGCCAAAGGTTCGCCCAATGCCCGGTCGCCTGCGACGACGGCGCATTGTTTATATCCTGCCGGTCCAGCCAATCAAGAAAGAGCCCGTAGGGCTATTTTTTGTTGGTTGCCGACAGGATGAGAGCCGGAGGTATTTTTTGGGCATGAAAAAGGCGGCTCTCGATTGAGCCGCCAGCAGTTTTTAGGGGTGAGGCTGCCGCTCACCATCGTTTACTTCTTGTCCCAGCCAGCGCCGAGCACTTCATCTGCAGGTCCGTAGGCCGCGAAGTCGTTCTCGCTGAGGAGATAACGCCTGTCGATGGCCAGGTCCTCCGGATGTTCCGGATCATACGGTGCGCAGAAGTAGCACTTCGCGTCGCCATTCTGGGGGTGTCCCCAGGGAGCATCGATCACGACATCCTCTCCCGTATCATTCGGGATGATGCGGCCCATGCCCTTCGCGCGGAAGATGCCTTCCTGGTCGGTCGGCTCGTACTTCTTGCGGAAGGTGGTGTCCGAAATCGGATAGTTGTTGTCGCGGTCGGACTCGAACTTCTTGGGATTGGTCGCAATCCAGTCTCCAGGGACGATGTCGTGGCTGTCTTCGAACTCGGCGACACGCTTGCCGTCACGCTCGCGCATGACGTAAGTGTCGATGAGATACCCGCCGGACTTCTCGTCGAAGTAGACGTCCTTGTCG
>DEGE01000004.1:0-6074 GCA_002351365.1 Candidatus Saccharibacteria bacterium UBA2834 | reverse complement strand
TTGAAACGATTGAAACGATTGAAACGATTGAAATGTGCTTGCAAGTGATGGGATTTCCAAGCTTGCGTGTTGCATTATAGCACATATGTTTATTTTTGTCAATATGTAAAACATATTTTTACAAATTTCATAAATTAACGCTTATGTTATGATAAAAGTATGTTTCGATTTGGCCATAATCACGAGAATAATAATTCAAGCTCTCAGGCAGATAATAGATGGGATATGGGCGGACAACAGTTCCGTGGCAATAGTGCCGAGTTGCAGGCCGAAATACAGCGTAACAATGCCGAGCGTCAACAGCGTAAGATTATCTGTGCGATGGCTTTGGGACAGGATGGCCGTGTCGATATGTCGCCGTTCGACTATCACGATGTCGAAGTAAGCCCGGATGCACGTGATTCGGTGCTCGATATGCTGGGCACTGGTCAATTGGGTGAACCGCAAGAGCGGCAAATTCTAATGAAGATTCAAGGACCCTTGCAACAAAAAGGTGCCGATAATGTCTTTATGTCGATTGGCTCAAAGCACGAGCTGCGGATTCTTGGTGCTGCTACAGGTGGCGACAATGGCTTTTATAATTATGCCGATCAGGGGGTTGATTCGTTATTAGATTTTGCGCGACGCTTCCCTACTCCAATGGATTTTGAAAACTACAGTAATGGTTTTTTGGATATGATTGAGCGCAACAATGGCGCCCAGAAGCGAGCCGAATATGAGACGGCGATGGCCGATTTGAAACGCAAGGTTTATGGCAAGAAGCAAGAGTATTGGGAACAAATGAAAGCTTTGCATGCCGAGGCGGAGAGACGTTCTATTGATCGTTTCCGCGCGGCGCCAATAAGCGATTCCCGAAGCATTTCGCAGTATGATAATATTGATCGCTTTAACGATTTGAAGCCGCAAGCCGATAATCCGTGGCCGAACCATATCGAGCAATACATGTCAGACGTAGAAGATAATTATGAATGGCTAAATCACGATGCTGGCATATGGCAGGTTTCGCGTGCGCAGACCAACGAAGGCTTTAATCGTGCGGATTTGATGGAGGGTCTTTGGGCGAACAATGATTGTGAAGATAGCTACTTATGGCGGCCAGACCAGAATTTCTATGGCGTGTTCGATGGTGCGGGCGGCCATGGTGGCGGACGTGAGGCTTCACAGACTGCCGCGGCGACCGTGAACGAGATGGCGAATCGTTATTTATTGCAATCTGGCTCAGCCTTGGCGTATGTATTAAATGCGGCTAATGAGCGGATTTGCGAGAATGCTGCCGCGGGCTACTCTACTGGTGTTTTGGCAAAGGAAATTGACCGAAATGGTCGCCGCATGATGGCATACGCGATGGTGGGCGATTCACGTCTTTATGTTGTCCATAAAGATGGCTCAGTCGAGCAAGTTACCAAAGACGAAGGCTATGAAAATGTTATTACGAATGCGCTTGGCAATCCGGTAGACCCTGGCGAGGGGCGCACGCGGCAATTTGGCGAATTTGATATTCATGACGGCGATCGTTTTGTGCTCTGCTCTGATGGCATTACCGGTGACAAAGGCACGGATTTAATGAGTAATGAGGAATTGGGGCGCATCGTGATGAGTTCGCGCAGTGCGCGCGAAGCGTCGCTTAATTTAGTAAATAATGCGCGCAAAAAAGACGATCGTACGGCAATTGTATTTGGTCTTTAGCGAGTTTGACGTACGCGCTTGATTGGGTTGCGTTTGGTTTTGGTGACTTTCTTGGCTGGTTTTTGCTTACCGAGAATTTCTTTTTTAGTGTCAGAATAAACGCTAATGGTTTGCTTAACAACGCTGATGATAAGGTCGCGATCTTCTGGCTTGACCTCGCGATAATTTTTGATGAGGCTAGGAAGCTTTTTGTACCACGAACTGCGAAGCTGGTCCATGGATGTAAAATCGGCGGCACAAATGATGTCATAGACTGTATTGACGAATGCTTTGCGTTCTTCGAGGCTGCGGGTTTTAAGGATGTCGATTACGGTTTGGTTGAAGATTTCGCTTGAGGCGGCCGTGTGCGGCGCGCGGACGAATTTTGTGCCCTCAACTTCCCAGGAGTAGATATCGTGTTGATAAAGCCCTAACTCGCGACTGTGGACGATTGTGCGATCGCCGTTTTCTTGTTGTAAGCAACGACCTATAAGCGAACCCTGCGGAATAAACTGGTGGATTTTGGCAAGGATTTCGGCGTTGCGGTGGAATTTGGCTTCGACAAAGTCTGGAATGAAACCTGGGCCATCAAAGTTAATGACGTCAATGATGCGTTTCTGGATGTCTGTACTGGCGCTGAGTGCCGAGAAGACCGCTACGTTGCCACCTTTGGAATGGCCACATAAGCGGAGCTTTTTATTTGGATATTTAGAGGCAATGCGTTCAAGGTAGTTAGCGGCCTGCTCTTGTGAAGGAATAGTTGGCGTAAACATCATATTGAAGTCTTCTTTCCAGCCTACAAGTGTGGCGTCGGTGCCGATGTAAGAAATAAGCAATTCGTCGTTTGGTAAATGAATCGTTACGGCGCCAAATTGTTTTTCGACTTCTTTGTCGTTGTTGCGGATATAGTCGGTAGTGGTTAGATCGATGAAGCGCTTGCTTTTATGAATCATTTCAACAAGCGTGCGGTCATTTGGCTGATTGAAATAATTGCGTCGAACGGCGAGCATCTTTTCGCTGAAACTTTTAACGCTCTCGCGCGGTGCAAGGGCAATCTGATTAAACGGCAAATACGAGAAGCGCGCGAAAATTAAATAGTCAATTTCGTTGACAGGCTGGGCGTCAGAAAATGCAACGTCGCCGCGCCATTTGAGATAATCTAGCATGTCATCTGTGAAACGATTTTGATATTTCATATTTTTATTATATAACATGAACTCCGGAAATAAAAATAACACCCGGAGGTGTTACTTTAAGTGTGTGTTGTTGCCATGATAGACTGAAACCTTATCCGTCTTCCAAACGCCCGCAGCGAAGCAACGCGACTATTTGAGAATACAGAACTAAAAAGACTTTGTAAAGACTTTTTTGCGACTTTTTTGGATTTTTGCTATTTTTTGGCTGGTTTATCGACAATTTCGGCTTCTATTGCCTCTTTTTCTACGCCTTTTGGTGCTTTATATATCATGATTGAGCCAATAATATCGGATAGGCTAGAAATAATCAGCAAGACCCCGAGGAATTGCAGGATTAAGTCTGGCACAATAAAGCGACCGGTAATACAGAGCACGCCACATAGTATCTCAATCAGCGCCAAAATTAGCGGTGTGAGATATTTGGGATTATATGGCTTGCTATGGATTGCATTCTGCAATTTGACGATGCCAATAATGACAATAAAGATACCAATGATTGCCGAAACGAGCTCTTTTAGAAAACTATTTTGGATAATGAGGAATAATCCAGCAATACAAAGTGCGATGGCGGTGATAATCTTGCCGCTAGAGTTTTGCTTCGTGCGTAGGCAGTCAATGATGGTATAGGCTGCATAAATTAGCATCAGGATGCCAAACGCGATCGAGATAAAGCTCGTGACCTTGTCGGCCCAAATTAGAAGACAAACGCCGAGTACTAGCATTACGGCATCGCCAAACGATAAGGCTAAGTTGGTCTTTGATGCCTTGGTTTTGGCTTTGGTGGTTTTCATTATAGTAAGCCTTTCTTGCGTAGCCAGAGCGCTACTAATAGCGATGCGAGAATAGAACCAAGTAATAATACGGCGGCGGAATGATCATTGGTGCCTATGCTGCCGAATGGAACATTCATGCCCATGAAAGATGAAATGATGGTCGGAATGGATAATACGATGGTAGCGCCAGCTAAGAACTTCATGGCGTAGTTGAGGTTATTATTAATGACTGTGCCGTATGTTTCGGAAATGGATGACAAAATATCACGGTAAATTGTGGCCATGTCGATAGCCTGGCGGTTTTCGATAATGGCGTCTTCGAGCATGTCGGCGTCATCGTCAAATAATGGCAAAACGATGCCTTTGCTGAGGCGTTCGAGCACGACGTCATTTTCCTTGAGAGATGCAATGAAATAGACCAAGGTTTTTTCGATACTTAGCATTTCGATTAGATTTTCGTTCTTGGTATGTTTTTTGAGCGAATCTTCCGCGAGCTGCATTTGGCGGTAAATATTATCAAGGACTTTAATGTATTGTGCGGCTGCAGCGTTAATGATTTGAATTAAGAAGCGAGTTTTCTTGGCGGTGCGAAAATCGCGTACGCGATTGTTGGCAAAATCTTGCAAAATGGTTGGCTTATTAAGCGAAACAGTGACGATGTAGTTGTCTTTTGTGATGATAATACCGAGTGGATAGGTGACGTATTTGTCGTCTTTTTGAACATGGGCTGGAATATCAATTACGACCAAAGTGGATTTGCCGGAAACTTCGACGCGCGGTAACTCGTCGTCGTCGAGCATCTTAGATATCAAATCTTCGTCGATGCCGGTTGCCTCGACGGTATTCGCGATTTCTTCCTCGGTGGGGCTAACCAGAGAAATCCAACAGTCTGGCTCGATTTTGGCGAGTTTTTCGATGTTCTTTTTTGATAGATTTGTCTTATAGATTTTCTGCATATAAAAAGCCCTACCTCTCTTCTTCTAAGATATATTATACATCTTGCGCTATAATATTTTTATGAAAAAGCGAACGAGGTTGGCTGACCGAAAATTACCTAATTACACCAAAGGTGAAGAGATTTTTAATATGGTCACGCACATTGTGGGTGGCGCTTTTGGTTTGGTGATGCTGGTGCTGTTTATTATTCGTGGCGCCTTACATCATAGTGTTGCGAGTGTATTGTGCGGCATAGTTTTTGGCCTATCTTTGATAATTCTATTTACGATGTCGGCAATTTATCATGGCTTATCGCCAAAACTAAAGGCTAAAAAAGTGATGCAAATTCTCGATCATTGTTCGGTGTTTTTGCTGATTGCGGGTAGTTATACACCGGTCACGATTTGTGCCCTAGCGCAGGCGAGTCCGTCGCTGGCTTGGGTAATTTTTGGTGTGGTTTGGGGGATATCGATTATTGGCATCGTACTTAATTCGATTGATGTAAATAAATATATGGCCTTCTCGATGGTTTGCTATTTGGGTCTAGGTTGGTGTATTGTGCTCTCTTTGCCGTTTTTGATGTCGGTTTTGCCGGCGGCCGCAATGTGGATGCTGTTTGCTGGCGGCGTGGCTTACACGTTGGGCGCGATTTTGTTTGGTCTCGGTGTTAAGGTGCGATATATGCATTCCGTCTTCCATATTTTTGTCGACATTGGCGCCATTTTGCATGGTTTGATGGTTCTGCTTTTTGTGTTGTAGAATTAGGATAGCTCGTAAATAAGTTTAAACGAGTGCAGTTTTACGTTTTTCGTGTTTTAGTTTCCGACTAGAAAAGGGGGTATCAATCATGAAACGAAAAACTTTCGACCGAATCATTGACGCTACAAACGCTATTCTCGCTTTTGACAACGACCAGACCGAGCACGTTTGGCGTGTCGCCCTGCATGACGGATGGATGCTGGCGCGGTTAGACGAATGTGACTACGACGCCGAAAAAATCGTCATGTCGTACTATCAAATACCTTTTGAGTCGATTCTCGATTGCGAACGGCTTTACGACGAGATTGTTCGTGATGTCGTAATCTGCTTTGGCGATGCGATGTATGCCGGCAAGCTGGCCGACTATGGATTATTCGCCGAGGTGGCTCGGAACGACGACGAAGGCTTCGCGGAACTGCTGTCTTACTTTGGCAAAATTTGGAGTGAGTTCGTGCAGGATGTGTTTTCCGTTTTTGGCTCCTACGTGGAGATGTGCGAGCTGATTGACGAGCCCACTCCAGCCGAAAGCATTCCGGCCGATCGCATGGCGGACTATCACCTGGTCGACAAGGTCTTTATGCATCTGAATTGTGCGGAGGCTTTTATTGATTACGGTGCAGATGTGAGTCGCTATTGGCAGGTTACGTATGCGCATGACGAGATCTGGTATCGGTCCTATTTTGCAATCATGATGGATGATGGATCGGTTGACGCGCACTGTGACGATTGGGGCCATTTCGCTGCC
>DEGE01000013.1:26006-26272 GCA_002351365.1 Candidatus Saccharibacteria bacterium UBA2834 | reverse complement strand
AATGCCTTCATTAAAATATCTAGACTCTTTTCTGGGTCAACGCGCCCAACATACAAAACCGTCGGCGCATTTTTCGGCAAATTATATTTGTCAAAAATTTCTTTGTTTGGTCTGCCTGGCGCAAAACGCGATAGGTCAATGCCATTACTCAATGCTTCGACTGTAACTTTAAAATGTTTACGATTCTTTGGAATTAAATCGGCTATTGCCTGCTCGGTTGGCATCGTTGCGTATTCGCTGCGGCGCAAAAAACTAATAAAATATTC
>DEGE01000013.1:19870-25801 GCA_002351365.1 Candidatus Saccharibacteria bacterium UBA2834 | reverse complement strand
AATCCATTCTTGTATAGAACTTGCGGGATTTTCATGCCAAGCCACTCTTTAGCCTCTGATACTTTATTAATCTGATCAGGATAAAGTGGCATTTTAAATGATGTTAAACGTGCGACCGTAAAACCATATTCTTCGTCTTTCTCGATACCGAATTTTCCGGTAATACTTGGCGCCAACACTAAAACGTCATGTCCGCGCTTGTGTAGGCCGGCAGCTAGATTACGCGAAAATGATGCTACGCCGTTAATCATCGGATAATAAACATCACTTGAAATAACAATCTTCATAATTGCATTATATAATAGAAACAGATATGCCTATACCTAAAAAGATTCACTACGTTTGGGTTGGCGACTCCGAAATCCCCTTGCGGGACAAAAAATATATCGCCGGCTGGCGTCAGCTGCACCCGGATTACGAGTTGCACCAATGGTCTGAAAAAGATATTGATTTAAAACAATATCCACTTGTCGCTACCGCAATTAAACGTAAACGCTGGGCGTTAGCGTCGGATATTATTCGTATGTATATCGTTTATCGAGAGGGTGGCATCTATCTCGATACCGATGTTGAATTATTGAAGCCGCTAGATGATTTGCTGAAGTATGACGCGTTCGCCGGTTGGGAGTCGCAGTATTGGTTTACTACTGCAATATTTGGCGCCGAAAAGCATTCGCCATGGGTACGCAAAATTCTCAAACGCTATGAACTCGCCGATCCAAATAAGCGAATTACGACTACGACTTTCATGAAGACGGTGCACAGTCCGTCGGTTTATGCGCAGGATATTTATAAAATTCAGCTCGACGGTCAAACGCGCGTCTATGGCGACAATAAGTTTGCAACTTTTGCGCCAGAGTATTTTAGCCCTAAGCATTACATGACTGGTAAAGTCAAAATTACCGAGAATACTATCGCCTACCACCACTATGCATCCACCTGGCATACCCCAACTGAAGCCGTTAAAACCAAGATTAGTGGTGCAGGTCGCAAGATTCTGGGCAGTAAAGGCTACGGCATTCTCGAAAAAGAATATCATGCCAAACTTGAGCGTAAGATACGCAAAGAACTTCCATAATGTTAAAATAATCTTATGAAACAGGTCAAAAAACCAGCCGCCGTCGTTAATCGCCGTGCGCATTATGATTACAATCTCTCCGATAAACTCGAAGTCGGCATGGTTTTGACGGGCGCACAAGTCCGCCTGATTCGTGATCGTCATGCCCAGCTCAAAGGCACTTACGTTACAATTCGTAACCATGAATTATGGCTGCTTGGTCTCACATTAGGGACTGATACGGCGGAAAGCATTAAATTGTTAGCCACTAAAAAGCAAATTGCCGCACTTGAGCGCAAAAAAGTCGAAGGCTCCACGATTGTTCCGGTCGAATTGAAGCCTTTCGCTCGTCATATAAAGCTAATTATTGCTGTTGGTGAGGGTAAAAAGAAATACGACAAGCGGCAGACCATCAAGGCACGTGACCTAGACCGAGAGAGACGCAATTTTTAAGCTTTTTCAGGTTTAAATCAGCTTGCCAAAATATACTAAGACCATAAGGCGAAATGTGGCAAACATTCAAGGAGTATTCGAACGACGCGAAACAAAATATGTTCTTTCGCGTACGCAATATCATGCGCTTATTAAGGCTCTAGGTAGAAATATTGAGCCAGACATTTATTTTCGCAATACCAATTGCAGTGTTTATTTTGATACGCCGGAATATGAGCTTGTCTCATTATCACTAGAGAAACCAATCTATAAACAAAAAATTCGTGTGCGCAGTTATGGTGTGCCAAAGTCCGACGAATCGCCGGTGTTTTTAGAAATCAAGAAAAAATTTGATGGTATTGGTAACAAACGTCGTGTCACGATGCGTCTAAAAGATTTTTATCATTTTCTTCGGACCGATGAATTGAATGGGGATAACCCACAAATTGAGCGAGAGATTAAACATGTTTTTCACCACTATGACCTACGTCCAACCATGTATATTGCCTATGAGCGTTATTCGTACTGCAGCGCCGAAGATCCCAATTTTCGTCTGACCTTCGACTTCGACGTGCGCAGTCGTCTTGATCATCTTCGCCTGGAAGATGGCGATCAAGGAGAACTATATTTTAAGAATGGTGAAATAATTATGGAGGCGAAAAGTCTTGGCGCATTTCCGATGTGGTTCGTGCGGGAGTTGTCGCGCCTACATATTTATCCCGCCTCGTTCCAAAAATATGGTTACATTTACCAAGCAAGATTCAACGAAATCATTAAAAATAATAAAAAGGAGAATAAATAATGTTTAATAGCATTCTGTCTGGCGAATTGACGCTTGTCAATTTTCTGATTTGTATCGGCGTCGCATTTGTCTTGGGCTTAATTGTGGCTTTCGTCCACAGCAAAACCGCCAAAACTAATAGTAATTTTGTCACCACTCTTGCTGTCTTGCCGACCTTGGTGGCGATGGCAATTTTACTAGTTAATGGCAACTTGGGTGCTGGCGTGGCAACCGTTGGCGTCTTCTCGCTCGTTCGTTTCCGTAGTATTCCAGGCAATTCACGCTCGTTGCTTGCTGTCTTCTTTGCAATGGCAATCGGCCTCGCTGTTGGTACCGGCTATGTAGTTTTTGCGACCCTCTTTACGGCCATCATTGGACTAATCATCTTCGTGCTAAGTCTATTGAATTTTGGCGCCAGCAACGTAACGGAAAAGAAACTTGTCGTCGTTGTGCCAGAAGATCTTGATTATACTGATATCTTCGACGATGTCTTTGAAAAGTATACTAATTCCCACTATCTTCAGAAAACTAAAACTACTAATATGGGTAGCCTATTTCAGCTCACTTATCGTGTAGTATTAAAGGCCGATGTTAACGAAAAACGTTTTATCGACAAAATTCGCTCAAAGAATGGCAATCTTAAAGTCGTTCTATCGCAACCAATGGAAGAGGAGGAGCTTTAATTAATGACCAATAAAAAAACCACAAAACCTAAAACTAAAACAACACTATCCCAAAAGCAAAAAACCGCCATTGGGATTGGCTTATTAGGCATCATATTAATTGCAATTCTGGTTGGCGTAGTCTTCGTATTTCAGAACAAAACCGATGAATTTAGTGTTAACACTGGCGTTGATGCTTCAACTCTAACTGGCGATGCACAAACTCTCACGGTTGGCGAAGATGGCGTTGAAATCACTAGTGGTGGTATTTACGAATTGAAAACCAACATCGAAAGCGGTTGCGTAATTGTTCGCGCCGACAATGCGGATGTGGAGCTTATTCTTAATAATGTTTCGATTACGAATTCTGATGGCCCTGCGATTTATGTTGAGTCTGCCGATAATTTCTATTTGCAATTGGTTGGCTCAAATACATTAGTAGCGACTACTTCTTCAGATTTTAATGGTGCGATTTATTCGAAAGACGACATTCTAATTTACGGTGACGGCTCGCTCGACATTACCTCAAATATTGACGGCATCGTTGGCAAAGATGACCTTCAAATTGATGGCGGTAAATTTACGATTTCTGCCGAAGATGATGGCATTGTTGGTAAGGATTCAATTAAAGTAACTGGCGGCGTATTTGATATTACGGCTGGTGGCGACGGCTTCAAGACCTCCAATGAAACTGAAAAAGGCGATGCCGAATTTACGGGTGGTACATTTACNNTCCGCCTGGTAGAGTGACGGCCTTCAAATCATCGCGAATCTCTTAATTTCGGGCGGTACTTTTGATATTACGGCCGGCAATGGATCTGGTACAACCTCTACGAGCTCACAATGGCTTGGTAGTAATACGAGCGATAGCTCATCCACGAAGGGCATAAAAGCTGATTCGTCGGTTCAGATTGATGGCGGAACAATCACAGTCAACTCGCAGGACGATGCATTCCATTCGAATGGCAATGTAACCATTAATGGCGGTGTTATTAATCTCGCATCCGGCGACGATGGCATGCATGCGGACAATGATTTAACCGTCAATGGCGGTACGATTAATATTACTAAGGCATACGAAGGCATCGAGGGTGGCACGATTACCGTAAACGATGGCGATATTAAAGTTGTGGCCTCGGATGATGGCTTTAACGCCGCTGGTGGTTCTGATACGACTTCCGGTCGCGTGGGTGGCCAAAACGACTTTGCTGGAGATACGAGCAAAGTGTTGACTATTAATGGCGGCACGATTTACGTAAATGCTAGTGGTGATGGTCTCGATTCAAATGGAAATCTTTATATTGCCGGCGGCACAACTTATGTTGACGGTCCAACTAACAGCGGTAATGGTCCAATCGATTATGGTGATAACGGTTGCGAGTTCAAAATCACTGGCGGCACCTTGATTGCGGTTGGCTCATCCGGCATGGCCGTCAACGCAACGTCGGCAACCCAAACAACTGTCATGATTAATCTAACGAGTAGTTACACTGGCTCCTTAACTTTTGGCGATATTAGCTATTCGCCAGCCAAGTCTTACCAATCCGTCTTGATATCTTCCGATAAACTGAGCCTTGGTAGTACTTATACACTGAAAATTAACGACACCGATGTTCAGAGTGTCACGCTTAATAATGTTATTACGACCTCTGGTACGGCTGGCATGCAGCCAGGCATGGGCCAAGGTCGGCAGGGTGGCATGCAAGGCGGTGGTCGTCGTTAGGCAAAAAACCAAAAAATATGATATAATATAAACAGGGTAGGACTCGCGTTCTTGGCGCGAGTTCTTCTTATCAAATAACAAAAAATAATGGAGCAATCGTTTTTATGAGAGCATTAGCCAAAGATCTCACTGTCAAATCTGGAAAAGTTGAACTGGCTGGCTGGGTGAATTCTCGTCGCGATCACGGTGGTTTAATCTTTATTGACCTGCGTGACCATACTGGCGTAATTCAACTTGTCGTCGACCCGAAGACCGAAAATGCTTTTAATTTGGCTGAAAGCTTGCGCGATGAATTCGTGATTCGCGCCACCGGTACCGTTCGTAAACGCGGTGAGGGCCTCACTAATCCAAATATCCCAACTGGCGATATTGAGGTAGTAGTCGAAGATCTTGTTTTACTAAACCGCTGCGATCCGCTCCCAGTTAATACGCATGATGAAGGCACTGAAAGTAGCGAGGAAATGCGTCTTCGTTACCGTTATCTTGATCTTCGCCGTCCAAGCATGCAACATCGTCTTGCTCGTCGCGCCAAATTCTACAAATTCATGCGCGATTATATGGAAGACCATGATTTCATCGAAGTTACTACGCCAATTTTGGCCAACTCATCACCAGAAGGTGCGCGCGATTTTCTCGTACCGTCCCGTTTGCATCCTGGTCAGTTCTATGCATTACCGCAAGCGCCACAACNNCAGTTTAAACAGCTATTAATGGTTGGTGGTTTGCCGCGCTATTATCAAATCGCACCATGCTTCCGTGACGAAGACCCACGCGCCGATCGTCTTTATGGTGATTTCTATCAACTCGATCTCGAGATGTCCTTCGTAGATAATGGCGAAGAAGTTCGCCAAACTATGGAGCCGCTGCTCGTAAAGCTTGCAACCGAATTCGCCCACAAAAAGATTGTTACGCCAGAAATTCGCCGCATTCCATACGTTGAGGCTATGGAGACCTATGGTGTTGACAAACCAGACTTGCGCTATGGCATGGAATTAATTGATTTAACCGACGACCTCAAAAATACTGAGTTTTCTGTTTTTGCGAAAGCCGAATGCGTCAAAGCAATCTGCGTTAAGGGTGGCGCCGATTTAAGCCGTTCGCAAATCGATGGCTTTACCGACAAGGCTCGTAAGCTCGGTGCCGGTGGTCTCGCCTACCTAACCTACACGAAAGATGGCATTAAATCTCCAATCGCTAAGTTTCTTAGTGAAGCTGAGCTAGATGCCATTACTAAGAAAACGGGTGCTACTGCTGGTGATGCTGTATTCTTTGGCCA
>DEGE01000013.1:5805-19860 GCA_002351365.1 Candidatus Saccharibacteria bacterium UBA2834 | reverse complement strand
CCAACTTCGCATTGCTTTTGCTGACCACTTTGGCTTAAAGAATCCAGACGAGGTTGCATTGTGCTGGATTGTCGATTTTCCATTTTATGAATGGGACGACGGTGCCAATAAACTAGATTTCGGTCACAACCCATTCTCGATGCCAAAAGGTGGTCTTGAAGCGCTTGAGGCCGCAAAAACTGATGCAGAAAAACTTGCTATCGTGGCCGACCAATACGACATGGTTATGAACGGCTATGAAATCTGTTCTGGTGCAGTTCGCAACTTCAATCCCGAAATCATGTATAAGGTCTTTGGTGTTCTTGGCTACGACGAAAAATATGTCGAGGCTCGCTTTGGCGGCATGCTTAATGCCTTTAAGTTTGGCGCTCCGCCACACGCCGGTTGTGCCTTTGGTATTGAGCGTATCTTTATGGTATTAGAGGATACCGAAAACATTCGCGATATTGTCGCCTTCCCGAAGAACGGCTCCGGTGTTGACTTAATGATGAACTCACCGTCATCGGTTGATGATTACCAAATTAGCGATTGTCATCTCCAACTCGTCGAGCCAGATGAAGAATAAAATGCTAAAATAGAGCATATGAGCAAAAAAATTAGCGCAGTAGTTATGGCAATTATCTTGACTTTAACTAGCGCTAATTTTTCTTATGCGCGCACGCTCAACGATGACGAGCTTGGTCTAATTTCGCAAACTTGTGGCAGTATTAAACTACAGCTACGCAATATCCAGAAGATTGACGCCAAGAATCGCGCCCTACTTGGTAGCTATTATGAGACAATTAGCACGAATTTAATGCTGAACCTCAATCTTCGCCTCGTTAAAAATAATATGGCCAGCGCAGAACTTTCCGAGTTGCAGACTAACTTTTCATCTGAGCGCGATTATTTTAAAGAAAAATATACCGAATATCAGCGTGAGCTTGATGCGCTCGTATTAATCGATTGTCGCCAGAAACCGCAAGAATTTTATACCCAACTCGAGAAAGTGCGTACTAAGCGTGAAAAAGTCGACAATAGCGTGAAGCGCCTAAAAGACATGCTAATCGAACACCGTACGGCGGTTCTTAATTTGCGGGAGGGGCTCTAATGCCAGATAATCGANNCAGATAATGATAAACCAACACCAAACGAAAACGGCGAAGCAGCAGAGCAGCCAGTCAAAAAAATTAACGGTGGCCGCAACCTAATTATTTTGGGTTTAGCAGCAATTGCGGTTGCGGTTACGACGAGTGGTATTAGTTTATGGATTTATCGTCAAAATGACATTTATCTTGATCGCTCGCGGCCTGGCTTTATTTCAGACGGCGAAAAAAATGAAGACATTAAGATTGATAAATTCTCCGAAGAAGGCGAGATCTCCAAAGAAGTCCTAGACAAGTATCTGGAAGAATTCGATTACGTGCAAGGGAAGGTTGACGGACTCTCTAATGCATTTTCTACCGAGGCACTTGATGACAAAAATTTCCTCTACGACGACGAAGAGGAAACTGTTGATGATTCTGAAACGCTAGACTACGAAGACGCCTCGTAGCCAAGTATCGGCTGGGCCTGCCGTCATTAAAACGATTAGCCAACCGTCAGCGCGTAACTGACGGATTTTTGCGCCAAATTCATCATTTGTCTCGGCGACTTCGGCGACATTTTTATTATCCAGGGTTTTAATTAAGAACTCTGGCGTTAATATTTCTAAATTCGGATCTTCACGTACGAGATATGTTGGCAGCCAAAAGATTTTATCCGCACCCAAAAATGCATCATGATATTCTTTATATACTTCATGTTGCCTAACATTCTGGTGTGGTTGGTAAATTATTGCTAGTCCGCTGTAATTGTCGCGCTTTTTAAGCTCAGCGGCCATTTCGACTGTTGCGCGAATCTCTGCTGGATGATGACCGTAGTCCGAATAAACGCCATCAGATATTCTTTCAAATCTTCGTCCGGCACCAGGGAACCGATTTAGTGCCTGAATGATATCATCCTCGTCGCCAACATAAATATTCTTCAATACTTCCAGGACGACACTTGCATCAGCGCGCCGTAGTTCGCCCACCAGGGTGATTCTTGAATCAACTGTTGTATTTTTTACAACATTTTCGCTTTGATTTTCGAATTGCCGAAAAGCTGCCTGATAATCATCTATCGTTGGATAAATATCGGGATGATCATAATCGACGGCCGTAATGGCGGCAATGTATGGATGATAGGCAAGGAAATTGCGATCATATTCGTCAGCCTCGTAGACGAAGTATTCAGCGTCTCGGTCAAATAGAGCACTCGGCGCCCAGCCTAAAGTGGTTCCAACCGCATAACTGACCGGGATATTTAGCTGGCGCATCACCCAAATCAACATCGAGGTTGTGGTGGTTTTGCCGTGCGTGCCCGCTACGGCAATCATTTTAAGGCCCTGTTCCTTTACGAGATGCTCAAGAAATTCATCACGTTTGCTTATTTTTAATCCTAGCTTTTTGGCAAGCAAGAGCTCGGGGTGGTCTGCTGGGAGGGCGGAAGTGTAGACGAACCAATCTATCTCTGCTTCGTCATATTTCTTTTGCAAAAACTTCCCATCTTGCTGACCATAAAAAACATCAATGTCTCGTTTATCGATTTCACTCGCAATCNNGCCACGGGCCAAATCTGAGCCGATTACATCATATCCTGCATCTTTTGCAAGCTCAGCCAATGGGCCGATACCAGTGCCACTAATCCCAGAAAAATAAACTCTCATACTGCAATTATATACCATCGAAAATGCTATTGTTTTTTCTAAACTTTTTATGGTAATATATTTCCAGGAGTGTCTCAGGAGTTATATTGTTAGCAATTTAACGATATAAGGAATGGGAGTAGTTGTGTTAAGAAAGGATCGTTCTCGAAAGAGAACGTTAGTTGGAATTGCTTTTCTAGTATTCGCCGCAGCGGTTTTAGCGGGCGGACTTTTTGCGTTCTTGACTAACAATCATAAATATTCACAAATCACTTGGGAAACCGAGTCTGATTCTGCGAAAATTAACGTCACGGCGGCCGATGCGGCATTTACCTCTGACGTAAAAATGACAACCGAAAAGGTTGACGATCAAGAAATTATTAAGCTTGCCAAGCGTACGGCTGGTCAAAATTCCAACGATATTCTAGCCTTCAATATCACCTTCACCGACAAAGATGGCAACGAAACCCAACCAAACTCCCGGGTTAAGGTTTCGATTCGTCCAGAAGATTATAATCTTGACGCTGAACGCTATGCATTGGTGCATATCGATGATAATAAAAATGCAAAATATCTCGGCAATATTGCCGCAAGTTCGACTGGTGAATTAGTGTTTTATGCCGATAGCTTTTCAATTTATGCAATCATTCCAACCACTCAGACTGATCAGCAGCGCTATGCTCGCTATACTTACGAATTCTACGTAAACGATGAAATGGTTGCTTCGCAGATTGTGCGCAACGGCGATATTCTTAATGCTCCAGCTGCACCAAGCCTTGATCGCTTAATCTTCATGGGTTGGTATACGGATAATAATCGCGTATTTAATGGCCTAAATCAAGCTGTCGATATCCCTGATGACACTACGGCCGATAAGACCATTAAGCTGCACGCTAAATTTGCCGACAAGATTTATTCCGTCGTCTTCTTTAACCCGCAAGGCAACGTTCTTGCCACTAAAACTGGCACTAATGGCGAAGCTATCAATACCGATGACATTCGCCATGAAGTTAGCGCTGGCCACTTTGTTGACGCGTGGACAACAGACGCCTCAATCCTCAAGCGTTATACCGATTGCGGTAATGATTGCGAAATTCCAGATAACGAAGTTATTCCGAATCAAATCACTGGCGACATTACTATCAATAATGACAATATAGTGTTATATCCAATCATTCGCGCCGTCAAATGGGTTCACTACCATCAAAATGATGATGACGCCGATGAATACACTGAGGCCAGCTATACTTCATCCGACTATGCATTTTATGGCCACTCCGTAAGTGCGCCAAATAACCCAACTCGTGCTGGTTATGACTTTGTCGGCTGGGCAACCGACGAGCAGGGTACGAATATGTACGATTTTAGCACTCCGCTTACTACGGATATAGATTTGTATGCTATTTGGCGGCCACGCACTAATACTCAATATCGTATTGTTTTCTGGAAAGAATCACTTGTAGATGGCCACTATGTTGAGGGCAGTTATGAGTATGCATCTCACCTAGACACTACCGGCACCAGTGGCGCTACCATCACGGTGACTCAAAACCAAATTAATAATATTCTTAATCAAGACGACTTTACTTATTACGAACTTGATCACGCCGAAACCGGTGCTGTTATTCACGGCGATGGCTCAACGGTTGTTAACGTTTACCTTAAATTAAAAGTTTACACAGTTAATATTAAGGTTGAGACGGATACTGGTTATGGTAATAGCAAATATTGCTTCCATTATTATTGGGGGACTACTGCCACAACTAGTTGTCAGCGCAATAGCTATGCTACGACTACAAACTTGGTCGCTACTTATACTGACAGCAATGGAGCTACGCACGACTTGACTAAGGGTTATAGCTTCCAGGCACGTATGGGCGAAATTATTAGTGATCGCTATCCTGGTGCTGGCGAAATCACGCTCAGTCACAGTAGCGTCAATAATGTTAATCCATACGCATATTTAGCAGAGAATAATAACCCAAATAATACCATTCGCGTTTCAAAACCGGTTACTATGACCGAAGACCTATTGTTGTCAAATAAAACTAATGGTACAACTTTAATTCTTTATGGTGCTACTTCGACTAATCAAGTAACGGTAAATTATTGGCTTCAAAATGCAGACGACGATGGCTACACTCGTTCTGAAGATTATTCGTTTGTTGCAAATGTTAATGGTTCCGGCACCTTCAGTGGCCGTACTTTGACTGGCTATGGTGATCCATTGTCGAGTACGCCGTCAGGCTATTCGTCTTCTAATACGAACCAAGGTATTTATCATTTTTATTACAACCGCGATACCTACGATCTCCATTTTTATAATTACAACGCGCCTGGCAATAATCATACGGGCATACGTCATGGTTCTAGCCTTGTTCTTTATGACTACATCCCAGAACGTCCGGCCGAACTGAGCTCAGCTTTTACCTTCCAGGGCTGGTATACTACGCCAGATTACATTGATGGAACGGAATTTGATTTAACTACCGAAGTTATGCCAATGAGCGATCTCATGCTCTATGCTAAATGGGAAAACACCAATTACGTTAACATTACCTTTAATCCGAATGGCGGCAATGATATTCCATCTCAGCGTATCCTTTATGGCGAAACTGCTCACGTCGTCGATGATCCGACTCGTTATGGCTATTCCTTTGTTGGCTGGCGCAAAACCGATGGTTCATTCTTTAGCTTCGATAATATCATTCTTGAGGACACCGAATTAGTTGCTAGCTGGGTACCATTCGATACTATTTACGTACACTATGATCCAAACGGCGGCGCTATTTATGGCCAGGATGATTTATCGTATGTTGATACATCCACGACGGCTATCCTACCAGAACCTGACGAAATTCCAGAAGGGAAGTACTTTGTTGGCTGGAATGTGAATGGTCGCATTTACTATCCTGGTAATATCGTCATGATTCTCTTGTCAGATATTCCTGATGGTAGCGATACGATGACAATCACCGCCGAATGGGGCAAGAGCGTTGATAAAACCTCATACTCTTATGATCCAAATACGGCTACCGGTGAAGTGACGAGTTTCGAACAGGAGCAGAACGAAGCATTTACCGTCAAAACTCCTGCCGAACTTGGCTTCGAAAAAACCGGCTACACCTTCACTGGCTGGAACTCTGAGCCAGACGGTTCTGGTGTAACTTATCGGGCCGGTACACAATGGGCGGCAGATAATCGTGCCGTAATGCCGAATGTACTTTACGCGCAATGGGAAATTAACTGTTTCACCGTAACCACTCTGCATCAGTACGCTGATGGTAGTGAATATGATGCAACTGAAACTGTCAATAAATGCTATGGTGATACTTACGAGACGCACGCTTCCGAAAAAGATGATACATATTACGGCACCGTTACGAGCGGCCAGGCCACTGGCACTATTACCGATAGCGATGTAACGGTCGTATATACCTACAAGAAACGCGATGCAATAATTACGGTACACCACGTCGATGAAAATGGTGAAGAACTGGCTCCGGACGAGGAAATCCCAGGCACTTTTGACGACACATATACAGTCAATCCATCCGCAGACTTAACACCGCATTATGACTACACTTCAGATTTACCTCTCACTGGCGTAATTCACGGTAATCTCGAGATTACTATTACTTACACTAAGAAACATTTTACGTTTACCGTTAAGCATCAACTCGAAGATGGCACTGAGTTTGACGAGACGGAATCTTTCGATAAGTTATATCTCGACACCTATAATGCAACTCCGTCCACGAAAGACAATAATTACGAAGTAATTAATTCAATCGGTGCTGTTAGTGGAGTTATCGAAGGCGATACGGAAGTTACTTTAATCTATGCAAAGAAGAAGGCCACTATTACTGCGACGCACAAAGATGCTCAGGGCAACACTCTGGCAGCCGATGTGACCGAAGTCAAGGAATGGGGTGATGATTATACTACCACTCCAGCCGCCGATTTAATTGAATCTTATAATTACACTACGAACGGTGACGCTGCTTCCGGTATCGTAAATGGCAATAAGACTGTCAACTATGTTTATACATTGAAGCAGTATACTGTCACGATTCAGCACGTCGTAACCGATGGCACTACCACCACGGAAACCCAAACCGTAAATCATGGCGCGAGCTGTACGGCGGAGCCTAAGGCGGAGCTATTGGCCGCATATAATGTTTCGCAAGAGGGGGATTGCACGACTCCAGTAACTAGTGACCGCACGATTATCTTCACCTACAACCGTAAGCAACTCACACTCACCGTCAAGCACCAATTGGAAGATGGCAGTGAATATGATGCGACCACAACGGAAACGAAGCTTTATGGCGACCATTACAATACAACGGCTTCGACGAAAGACAATAACTATGAAGTCGTCCGCATCGACGGCGACGCTTCGGGTGATATTACGGCCGACACTACTGTTACTTACGTTTATGCCAAGAAAAAGGCCCAAATCGTAACACACCATCGTGATGCCCAAGGTAATACATTAGCAACCGACGTAACCGAAAGCAAAGATTGGGGCGAAACTTATACGACCTCACCGGCTACCAGCTTGGTTGATGCTTATAACTATTCAACTACGGGCGATCCAGTTAGTGGCACGGTTGATGGCGATAAAGAAATCACCTATGTTTATACCATCAAACAGTATACGGTTACTATCAAACATGTCGTAACCGATGGTGAAACTACTACGGAAACCCAAACCGTAAATCACGGCGCATCTTGCACGGCCAATCCAAAAGCTGAATTGTTGGAGGCTTACACTTATCAACAAGAAGGCAATTGTGTGGACCCAGTTACGAGCGACCGTACTATTACGTTTACCTACAACCGTAAGCAACTCACACTCACTGTCAAACATCAGCTCGAGGATGGTAGCGAATACGACACGACTTTTACCGATACGTTAGCTTATGGAGACCATTATGATGCGCCTGTTTCTACAAAAGACAACAACTACCAAGTAGTTCGCACCATCGGCACCGCCAGCGGTATAATCAGTGCCGACACGGAGGTGACTTATGTCTACGCTAAGAAGCATGCCACTATTACGACGACACATAAGGACGCGCAGGGTAATACTTTGGCAAATGATGTCACCGAAGATAAAGAGTGGGGCGATGAGTACACAACCTCACCGGCTGCCAGCTTGGCTGATGCCTACAATTACACTTCGACTGGTGATGCTGTCTCTGGTACGGTCGATGGCGATAAAACCGTAAACTATATCTATACCCTCAAGCAATACACGGTTACTATCAAGCACGTCGTAACCGACGGCACTACCACTACGGAAACCCAGACCGTGAATCATGGTGCAAGCTGTACGGCTGAGCCAAAGAGCGAATTATTGACTTTGTATAATGTTTCGCAAGACGGCGATTGCACGACTCCAGTAACTAGCGACCGCACTATTACTTTCACTTATGAGAAAAAGATTGCAACAATTGTCGTCCATCACGTTGACGAATCTGGTAATGAATTAGCTCCAGACGTTACTTTCACTAAGCCATACGGCGAAGTATACGTAACGGAGGAATCGGATCAGATTCCGGGCAACTACGAGTTTGCTAGTCGTACTAATAACTATACCGATACGGCCATGCAGCCAAACATCGTAGTTACCTATAGTTACCAGAAGAAAGACGCAAGCCTCTCTGCCAGCGTCGCGATTAATGACGGCGATGATACGCTCGGTAACGAGTCGCAGAGTAGCGAGTATAGCATTAACTTCACGGCCAACGTGACAGACTTCATCGGTCAAGCCACGGTAACTATCAAGAATACGCTACCTTATGCAATCGATCAGGCTGCCTCGGATTTGGGCGAAAATGCTATATATGATCCAGAAACAAATACTATCACCTGGACGGAAGTTGTGAATATTGCGACAGTCTCCGAGACAGTTAACCTCAATAAGGTTATTTCACTTACTTTCGTCAATGTTCCACATACGGATCGTGTTGCCGTCAATGGCGCTACGGCTACAATTACACTCGATACCGGTAAAACTCGTACGGTCAGCGCCGACGCCACTCTTGCTGTGGAGTTCTATGGTGATGCTGTCGTGCGTTACTATGTCGAAAATACCACCAATGAACTCGCCGATGAGAAAACACTCCATGGCTTAGTAGGCGACATCTTCTCGGTGGAGGCATCGGAAATTGACGGCTATGAATTACTGAATGCTGATATAGCCGGCGAGTACAGTTATTCTGACGATGCTCAAACAATCGTATTTTACTATCGTGAGATTTTGCCGCCAGCCCCAGATAATCCAAATACATCTGATGGCGTGAAAGTGATGCCGATAGCCGGCTTCGGCGCAATCCTTGTATTTGGCTTAAGCTTCATCGCTAAACGACGCCGCTCCTAGTGTGTTAAAATAAATATTAGTTATGGGTGGCGTGAAGAAGAAAAAGCCGCGTTCGCTATTAGCTAGGATTTTTCAGGTCAAAAATTGGAAACTGATTCTGATATTAATTTTGATGATATTCGTTTCGGCTACTTTATTGCGCCTCGATCACATTGAGATGACAAAGCTGCGCCAAGATGTTCTGGATACCGATGCCAGAGAAGACGCTACGGATGATGAAATTATCGCCAGCCTCAATAAGCTTAAAGAGTTTACGACTAAACACATTACCATTGATGCTTATGAAGAGAATGGAGTGGAGCATATTCGATTTGGCACCGGACGTATCGTGTTAGCTAATTCGTATTATCGCAAGGCCAACGAAGTGCTTACGAAGGCACAAAATGAGGCAGATAATTACGTTACTAATCCAAACGGCAATATTTACCGCCAGGTAGCAGACATTTGTGATGCTCAGGGGAAACGCTACGGTTGGGCCTACCCAGACCCGCGTTACATTAATTGTTGGCAGGATGAGCTGGCTAAATTCCCGTCAAGCGAGGAATTGCAGAGCCAAATTATTGCGCAGATTCCATCTGCTGAACTTTATGAGTATGAGTTTGCCTCGCCTTATTGGTATCCTTGCGCCTCTGGTTTTGCCATATTGGCCTGCGCCATTCTTATACTTCTCATCCTAATTCGCATTATCATTTGGTTTGGTTATAAGATACTAATATTTATAGCTGAACATACCCGATAGAGAACACCGTAAACCCCTTGACAATCTTTCTTAGGGGTCATAAGATGAAAACATAATATTAAGGAGGAAAAGCTTAAAATGGCTTACGAACACACCAACTCAAAGGGCGTCAAGTACTATCTTCACAAGTCCGAAGTTACCCTTCGTGGCGGCAAGCAACAGACTATTTATTTCTTCACCAAGACTGCAAAGAATGCTAAAGGCACTCCATGTGACCTTCCAGCAGATCGCGAAGTTAACGAAAACCCACGCAACGGTTTCTTGACTGTTTCTCGCAAGAAATAAGGGTTACTTTAAGTGTTCTTAAGATGACCTCGCGAGGGGTCATCTTTTTCTCCTTCTATTTGCTAAAATATAGATATGGCAACTCCAACCCGAAAGCAAAAAGAGTTATTAGATTATATTGATCAGTTTACTGATGACCATAATACTTCACCGACTTACCGCGAAATTGCCGATGCGTTAGGGCTGAACTCTATCGCATCCGTTGCGCAACGTATAGATAATTGCGTCGAGGCAGGATTTCTAGAAAAACGCCCACGCGAGGCACGCTCGCTTCGGGTAGTTGGCCTAGAAGATAATTCAGATGTCGCAAGGCTATTCCGTCGAAAAATTGCTTCCCTGAATGCACAGGAGGCCGCAGAACGCGAAAATCCTGAAATTTCGGAATCAGACCTATCCCTAACACATAAATCCGTCAACGAGCAAATTGTGACGCTAAAAAAGGCTGCCAAAATCTTAGGGATTCGACTGCAATAACAGGGGAGCGCGACTTTATTAAACGCTAATATCATGGTATAATCTGAGCAATGAAAAAAGAGCCCGGCCTACTATATCGAGTCGCATTAGTCGTGGGCGATGCATTTGCGATTATTTTTGCTTTTGCCTTTGCTTATTATTTTCGTGTGCACATCGATTCACGTCCTTTCTTTTTTGAGTCCGAAATTCAATCCTTTGTCGCAATCGCCCTATATTTGTTGCCTATGTGGTTTGTTGTCCTAGCATCGATGGGACTCTATAATCGCAACATTATCTCCCATCGCATTTTGACGGGCTGGCGACTAGCGCTAGCTTCCGCCGTTGGCATAATGGCGATTATCTCGTATGACTATTTTGTTCATGCAGATGGGCGCAACTCGCTTTTCCCGGTTCGCACAATTGCAATTTATGCTGGTATTTTCTGCTTCATTTCTCTAGTCGTCATGCGATCATTGATTTCATTTTGTCGCAAGATGCTATATCGTCGCGCCGATCGTTCATTGCTGCGCGTTCTGATTGTCGGCAATAACGATAACACGCGACAGCTCTTAATGGGCATCTCGCCGGAAAGTGGTTTTAAGGCTGTTGGCGCCGTGGCGAAGGATGCCTATATCCCAGACGAATGGAAAAAGCGTCAATATGATGATGTAGATGAGGCAATTCGTCGCCTTCGTCCAGACGCAATCATCCAAACTGGCAACAAAGATTTGGAGTTAGTCAACAAAAAGGCAATCGACCATCACATCTATTACTATTATTCTCCATCAGATAACTCAATTATCACGCTGAGCGGCAAAGTTGATTTCGTGGCTGGCGTGCCAATTATGCTGATTAACACTACGCCACTAATGGGTGGAGCCCGCATTTATAAACGAATCTTTGATTTATTCTTTGGTACACTGGGCGCAATCGTAGCTTCGCCATTTATGTTAGTCATCTATATTCTGCAAAAAATTTTCGATCCGCATGCGCCGGCCATTTATCGCGACACGCGACTTACGCGTTTCAATCGCCAATTTGCGCTCTTAAAATTCCGCAGCATTAAGCCAGAATATAACGGCCTTACTCCGGAAGAGGCTTTCGAAAAAATGGGCAAACCAGAACTAGCCACAAAATACCGCGCACAGGGCGATTATCTCAAAAACGACCCACGCTACACAAAATTCGGTCGTTTCCTGCGTAAAACCTCATTGGATGAGCTGCCACAACTAATTAATGTTGTGAAAGGTGACTTATCTTTAGTTGGCCCACGTGCATTACAGCCACACGAACTCAAGAATTATGGTGATCGTGGTCTGATTCTTTCAGTGAAATCTGGTATTACGGGCCTCGCGCAAGTTTCTGGTCGTCGCAACATTTCATTCAATGAACGACGTTCATTGGATGTTTATTATGTGCAAAACTGGACTCCAGGTATGGATATTACAATTTTATTCCGTACCGTCGGCATCGTTCTAAAGCATGACGGCGCAAAATAAATTATTTCTTCTTCTTAAACTTCTTCTGGATCTTTTTGAGTAGATTTGTGACTTTGTCGCTAGTGAAGACAATTTTGTATCCGAAGTAATTCGTAATCATGCCGACGCCGGAAGCGCAACATTTACAGACGACATTCTGAATGTTTCCTTCGCCGATAATCGCGCTCACTATTAAGATTACGAGGTTTTGCACGACGTAATTTGAGAACATCGATACAACGAAGAATCCTGCTACGGTCTCGAAAAGATTTTTCTGTGAGCGCCATACAAACGTGTAATTCATGTAAAAACTGAAAATCATCGAAATGGTCACAGATATGATATTTGCAACAATCTGATTCCATCCCAATACGTTTGCCAGAAGAGTATAAATACCCAAGTCGAGCAAAAAGTTCGTCCCGCCCACCAGAACGAATTTAATTTTTGCTTTATGTTTTTGGACTAATTTATTTTGTCGAATTTTTTGAATCTTTTCTTTCATTTAAGTTCCTTGATTGCTTGCGATCGATAATATATAGTGGCCTACCTTGGGTTTCCGCATGAATATGAGAAATATAAAGAGCGGAAATTGCCTGCGAAATCATCAATAGGCCGACCAGGAACGCAATGAAGATACTGAGGCAAGTCGGTCCGGTCCACTTTAGTCCTATCGGATCGCCCATCATGAATTCTTCGATAATTACGAAAAGCCCCAGTATAAATGAAGCGATAGTAATGAACGCGCCAACGAAGCCAAAAATCATCAACGGGGTAGTGCTTAGCGAGATAAAACTATCAATTGCCAGTCCGAACAATTTTTTGAAATTATAGCTCGGTTTTCCAGCAAGGCGATTGCCGTAGATATAGTCGATATATTCTTTACGGAAACCCAACCAGTCCATTAGCCCACGTGTAATTCGACCATGTTCGGTTAGCTTGTTGTATTCATCTGCCACACAACGGTCAATCAAGCGAAAATCTGTGCTACCTGGAACAGTGTCTTTTACGCCCATTGCGCCTAGAATTTTATAGAATAATTTTGATCCCATTTTAGCAATTAGACCATGCTTCTCGAAACGACCACGTACACCAATTACGATTTCGGCGCCGTCTTCCCATTTTTGAATAAATTCCGGAATAAGTTTTGGCGGTTGTTGGCCATCAGCATCCATAGTCATCACAGCATCACCAACGGCTTCGCGAATACCCGCCGTCAGGGCCACTTCTTTACCAAAGTTACGCGAGAAGCGCAGAACTTTTACATGCTTGTCTGCCTCGGCGATTTTCTGGATCATCTCGAGGCTACCGTCTTTGCTGCCGTCATCAACTAGAATTAATTCGTAGTCGTATTTGAGCTTTTCTAGTTCTGGAAGGAGCATTTTGTGATAAAAGCCATCAAAAGCGTCGACTTCGTTATAAATCGGCACTACAAAGGAAATTTTCTTACTCATTACTATAATTATACTCCTTAACTAATATTATTATGCCATGAAAAAGCCACGGAGTAAACCCCGTGGCTCTCTGGAAAAGTACTTGTTGTGCGAAAATGCTTACTCGGCCGGTTCTTCGTCGACTGTATCGGTCACTGGAGAGTCGTTTACATCTGAGACGACATTAGCCGGAGCCTCTACCGGGGCGGGCTCTGTTTTCGGCTCTTCTGGTGCAACTACATCGTCAATAACAGCCCCAGTCGTAGGCTCTGCATCCTGATCGGAAGTGTCCGTTGCCAGAGTATCGTTTGCTACCACCGGCTCCTCTGCGACCGGTTCTTCAGCTGCCGGCTCTTCTGCGACTGGCTCTTCATTCGAAACGGGCTGTTCAGCTTCTGCGATGGGCTCAGCCATAGCTGCAGCCAAAACCGGTTCCTCGCCGGTGCTAGTGGGTTCCTCATTCGCGGGCTTAGAACTTGTCGTAACCGTATAATCGATATATTCATCGACATCAACGAAACTTAAGGACTTGAGCCCGGTTCTGATTACGTCCGCCGTGTGCTCGGAAACGC